>CALBMW010000295.1 GCA_937896275.1 uncultured Myxococcales bacterium | reverse complement strand
TCAACGGATTCGCGACCTTGATCCAGGTGACGCTCGACGCGGATGGCCACACCGTCACCGTCGAGGACAACGGCCGCGGCATCCCGGTGGAGCGCCACCCCAAGGACGCCAAGGGCCGCAGCACGCTCGAGGTCATCTTCACCCAACTGCACGCGGGGGGTAAGTTCGACCACGGCGCGTACAAGACCTCGGGCGGCCTGCACGGCGTCGGCGCGAGCGTCACGAACGCCTTGAGCAGCAAGCTGACCGTGCGGGTGCGCCGCGAGGGCAAGACCTTCGAGCAGCGCTTCAGGCGCGGCAAACCGCAGGGCCCGGTCGCCGAGACCGGCCCCGGTCGGGGCACGGGCACCTGGGTTCAGTTCTCGCCCGACACGCAGATCTTCGAAGACATCGCCTTCGACGCCGACCTGATCGCCAGCCGCTGCGAGGTCAAGACCTACCTGCACCGTGGCTTGCGCATCGTGTTCCGGGACGACACGGCGAAGGACAAGGACAAGCGCAGCCGCGAGTTCCGCCATGACAACGGCATCGTCGAGTACCTGGCCGATCTGTTGAAGGCGCGGGGTCGCCGACCCATCATCGACCAGACCTTCGCCTTCGATCGCGAGGAGGACGACCACCGCCTCGAGGTGACGCTTTGCTGGACCGAGGCCACCGACGTGGTGGTGCACAGCTTCGTCAACGGCATCCCCACCCAGGACGGTGGCACGCACGTCAGCGGCCTGCGAGAGGCGGTCAACCGCGCAGTGCGGGACTACCTCGATGCGCACGACGTCGTCCCGCGCGGGGTCAACGTCATCCCCGAGGACATCCGCGAGGGGCTGACCTGCGCGGTCAACCTGTTCATCCCCGAGCCGCAGTTCCAGGGGCAGACCAAGGACAAGCTCAACAACCCGGAGGTACGAGGCGTCATCACCGGCGCGCTCAAGCCGGCGCTCGAGCACTGGCTGCACCAGAATCAGACCATCGCGGGGGCGATCTGCGCGCGCGTGATCCAGGCCGCGCGCGCCCGGCAGGCCAGCCGCGCCGCGATCGCGCAGGTGCGCCGCAAGTCGCCGGTCAGCCATCGCCTGAACCTTCCCGGGAAGCTCGCGGACTGCACCAGCACCGACCCCGCCGAGTCCGAGCTCTTCCTCGTCGAGGGCGACTCCGCCGGTGGATCGGCCAAGCAGGGCCGTGACCGGCAGACCCAGGCCATCCTCCCACTGCGCGGCAAGGTGCTCAACGCCGAGCAGGCCACCGATCGCAAGGTGCTCGCCAACCAGGAGCTCGCGGACATCGTCCAGGCCCTCGGCTGTGGCATGGGCAAAGACTTGAAGCTCGACCAGCTCCGCTACCAGCGCGTCATCTTGCTGATGGACGCCGACAGCGACGGCCATCACATCGCCACGCTGTTGCTGACCTTCTTCTATCGGTACATGCGCCCGCTGATCGACGCGGGCCATGTCTTCATCGGGGTGCCGCCGCTGTACCGCGTCGACATCGGCAAGCAGACCTTCTGGGCCGCGGACGACGCACAGCGGGATCGCATCCTCGAGCGCCACGGCCAGCGCGGCAAGGTCGAGATCCAGCGCTTCAAGGGGCTCGGCGAGATGATGCCGGCGACCCTCTACAAAACGACGCTCGATCCCGACGCGAGGCGGCTGGCGCAGGTGCGCGTGGCCGACGAGGATCGCCTGCGGACCGAGACGACCATCACCGAGCTGATGGGGCGAGATCCCCAGGCGCGCTTCGAGTTCGTCATGAACAACGCGCGCGAGGCGGACGTGCTCGACATCTGATCGGCGGCGATACGCGATGGCATCGCCGCCAGACGCTGCGTCGGCAAGGCAGCGCCGGGCGGCGTCAGCAAGTCGCCGGCCGGAGAAGGTGGCCGGCCGGAGAAGGTGGCCGGCCGAGGCAGGTCGCCGGCCGGAGAAGGTGGCCGGCCGAGGCAGGTCGCCGGCCAAGGCAGGTCGCCGCCGCAGCCGGTCACCGCCTCAATTGCTCGGGCTGAGTGTGGGAGGCTCGTCGGAGGGGGCTTGGCTGGCGACTTTCGAGCGCGGCCTGGCCAGGCTCTCAGCCGGCGCGACCGCGACGGCGCCGCACGCCGTTGCCCGCACGGTCGAAGGACTCGCGCCCGCCGGCGCCCCCCTCGGCGTCGCGGTCGAAGGGCAGCACATCGCCGCCGTCGAGCGCGGCCAGCCAACGGAAGCCGCTCTCGCCGGTCTCGCCGCTGGTGCGTTCGTAGGGCTGCGGCACGCCGAGCTGAGCCGCCTTCTCGTTGATGGTACGCAGGTGGCTCTGAATCCCTGCGGCCTTCGCCATTCCCAGCTCACCGAGGACCTCGGCCATCGTCACCGCGCCCTTGCGGCGCACCAACTCGAGCATGCGTCGGGGGGCATCGGGGAGCGAGGCGAGGAGACGGTCGATCGGGTCGACCTCGGTCGGCACCGCGACGATCGGAGCCATCTCGGCCAGCTGCCGGGCCGAGGGCAGGGGCGCCGGCTTGCCACCGGCGATCCATCGCCAGGCGCGCTCGCCCGCCAGGGTGATCGCCTCATAGGGCAGCTCGACCCCGCGGGCCGGACCCCAGCGCCCGATGGCTCCGGTGATGCCGCCCACGGCCTTGGGCCCGGTCAGGCTCAGCGCCGTGACCACCTCTCCGACGCGCGCGACCCCCCGGTCACGGACCATGTCGAGGAAGGCCTGCGAGCGGGGTGGCAGGCCAGCGTAGAAGTCGTCGTAGGACACGACCACCGCCGGCTTGACCGCCGCCCGGCTCGCCGCCTCGGGGGCCCAGGGCGCCGCCGCCGGCACCGCGCTGCTGCCGATGGGCGCGCTGCCGATGGGCGCGCTGCCGAGGGCCACGCTCCCGAGGGCCACGCTCCCGAGGGCCACGCTGCCGAGGGTGGCCTGGCGCGATGCGTTCCCGCCCAGCGCCAGGACGAGGGCCGACAATGCGTGGGCAACGTCGGGGTGAGCAAGTAACTCGGCCGGAACCGTCAAGTTGATGGACATGAATTCACCCTTAGCTTAGGCCTGAGTCGAGGAACGCGCCTCGCACGCACATACTTCCTAGGTCCCTGCATCCCGCACATGCGCCGCCTGGGCCCGGCCACTCCAACCATCGGCTCGGCGGGCCCTCGCCCGACTCATGCCGGTTTGGTTGGTCAGCTTCGCGCGCTCTCGCCGGGATCTTGCCGCGACGACCAGCGTTCGATGCTGTGAACTGGGAGCCGATGCAACCCGGGGCACGCTTTCGAGGGCAAAGTAGCAGACCCATCCAACAGGTTCAACCGCCAAGCCTCACATTTCTACCGAGCACCTCGACATTTCCGCTGAGCGACGCTGCGCGCTGCCTTGGGCGGGCCCCATCCTGATTCCAGGGTGAGCCTTCTGGTCCGAAGGGGATGCCGTGACCGCGGCAGTGGTCGCAGTCCGTCCGACGATCCCTGCACCTTTCCCCAGCGCGTCCCATGGAGGGAGCCACGGTCAGGAATCTCCTGCCAGACGAGGCGCGAGGGCAGCACGGGGCGCGAGGGCGGCTCGGGACGCGGTGAACCGCGAGCCGCGAGAGGCCCTTGACCGCACGAGGCCGTCGCCGCCCGGGACACTTCAGCCAGCGTTGCGTGAATCGCTCGGCTCGACGCTGCCCAGGCTCGGCTCGACGCTGCCCAGGCTCGGCTCGACGCTGCCCAGGCTCGGCTCGGCTCGGCTCGACGCTGCCCAGGGAGGCGCTGCGACGCGCCCATCCACTGGGTGCGCGGCAGCCAGGGCTCGTCCCTAGTCGTCCGAGGCGCCGGGCTCGCCAATCCACTTCCAGGCGCGCTCACCCTCGAGGGAGATGGTCTCGTAGGGGACCGTGACGCCGCGCTCGGGCGCCCAGCGTCCAATGGATCCGGTGATGCCGCCCATGGCCTTCGGGATCTCGACACCCAGGGCCTTCATTGCCTCGCCCATGCGCACGAGGCCGCGCGTCTTGACGAGGTCGAGAAAGCGTTGGGATCGCTCGGGCAGCCCTGCCACGAAGCGCGCGTATCGCTCGGCCGCGTCACCGCGCAGCATCTGCCGCCGGGACTTGCGAGCCGAACGCGGGGCGGCCTCGGCGGCTGCGACTGCGACTGCAGGCGCGGAGAATTGGGCACGGACGCTCACGGGCGCCGACGTACCCTGACCGAGGGCCACCATGAGATCGGCGAGGGCACGCGCCACGGCCGGATCACGCAGGGCATCAAGGTCAATGTCGAGTTTGATGGACATGGGACTCCATACCTTCCAGGTGCAGAACGGCGGCAATCTAGCAGTCTCCTACGTCCCCTGCAACAGGGTTGGTGAGCAAGATCAGATCCGAACAGATCAAGCCTGCCCCAAACGCTCGCGAACACGGGGCCACCTTTGCAGGGGGGCCCCGGCCACCCTCTGCAGGACGTGGGGGGCGCGGGCGGCCGGCCACGACCACGCCAGCACCGCGACGTCCCAGGCGTGCGGGGGCGACTTCACGACTTCGAGGCGGAGCCGGTTGACGCCGACCGGGTGCATGGGCGACGGATCTTCGCCGTGAACCGACGAACCGCCTTGATCGCCCTGCTCGGCGTCGCCGGGCTGCCCCGCGAGGGGCGGGCGTATCTGTTGCCGCAGGCCGACGTGTTGCGTCGCGCCCAGCGGCGGCTCGGGCGCGGGCAGGGGCTCCAAGTGGGGCTCGTCGGCCTCGCCCGCGCTGACGACGGCGCACCGTTCGCCGTCAGCGAGCGCTGGATCTTCGGGGCGGGCGCCCACGGTGTGCGGGTCGACGTCCATGGCCCCGACGGGCGGCTGGCGCACTGGCAGAAGGACGGCGCCGAGGGGGGGGACGCAGCCCTGCTCCCCGACGAGGCCGAGCGACACATCCTGGGGGCCCTCTTCGCCCAGGCTTCGCTCGAGGCGCTCTGCACCGGCCTGGGCGTCGACCGCCGTGTGAGCTCGCTGGCCCTCCAGGGTGAGCGGGTGGCGTACGTCATCGGCGCCCAGGCGCGCCAGCCCGAGCGGCCCCAGGTCTGGATCGATCAGGATGACTTCGCGGTGCTGCGCGTCCGGTTCCGGCGGCAATCGGGGGCGCCCTACGAGCTTCGACTCGATGACTGGATCGGGCCGCCCGGTGACGGCGCCTTCCCTCAGCGCCTGCAGGTGATCGAAGGCGGCCACTGGCGGCGTCGGCTCGCGCTCGATCAGGCGCGGCTGCCGGGATGAGCGCGGACGCCATCGTGAGCCGGCCGACCGCCGAGGTCGCCGTTCCCCTGCCCCTGCGCACGGCCCTGCACTACGCGGTGCCTCCGGCCCTCGAAGCGCGCGTCGTGCCGGGGATGCGCGTGCTGGTGCCGGTGGGCCGCCGCCGCCTGGTGGGGTACGTGGTGGCCCGCGACACGCCGCCTCCGCCCGACATCAAGCTCCTGCCGGTCGTGGGTGTCGTGGACACCGACGAGCCTACCTTCGAGGGGCCGCTGCTGAGCTTCCTGGGTTGGATGGCCCGCTATTACCGGGTGCCCCCCGGTGAGCTGTTGAGGGCCGCGCACCCGGCGGGCACCAACGCCCAGGGCGTGGCCGCGGTGCGCCTGACCGAGACCGGACGCCAGGCAGCCCTCACCGGGCCGGGCGGAGAGCTCCTGCGGCGCCTCGCCGACGCCACCGAGCCCGTGCGGGCCGACGCCCTGCACCCTCCACCCGCCACGAGCCTGCTGGCGCGCCTCGAGGCGCAGGGCCTGCTCGAGCGCGTCCAGATCATCGAGCCCCCGCGGGTCGAGATGCGGACCGAGACGACCTACCGAGCCGTGGCTCCGCCCCCGACCACGCCGCGTGGGCCCGGCGGACGCTCGCTACGGCGCGACGAGATCCACGCCTGGCTCGTGGGCCGCGGCGCGGTGACCGGCCCGACGCTGCGGGAGGCCTTTCCCCAAGCCCGCGCGCACGTGGCTCAACTGATCGCCGAGAGCACCGTGGTCGCGGAGACCCGCGAGGTGTTGCGTGATCCCTTCTTCGGCGAGGTGGTGGCGCGCGACACGCGGCCGACCCTGACAGGGGCGCAGCGAGCGGCGGTGGACGCGTTGCTGGCGCCGCGCGGCTACGCCGGCTTCCTGCTGCACGGCGAGACCGGAAGCGGCAAGACCGAGGTCTACCTGCACGCCATCGAAGGCGTCCTGGCGCGCGGGCGCGGCGCCCTGGTGCTGGTGCCCGAGATCGCGCTGACGCCACAGCTGGTGCGGCGCTTCCGCGCGCGCCTGGGCGACGCGCTGGCGGTGCTGCACAGCGGCCTCGCCGAGGGCGCGCGCTTCGATCAGTGGCGCCGGGTCAGGCGCGGCGAGGTGCGGGTGGTGATCGGGGCGCGCTCGGGCATCTTCGCGCCGGTGCACGACCTGGGGCTCATCGTGGTGGATGAGGAGCACGACCCGAGCTTCAAGCAGGGGGACGGGGTGCGCTACCAAGGCCGCGACATGGCCCTCGTGCGCGGCCACCGCGAGGGGGCGGTGGTGGTGCTCGGCTCGGCCACACCCTCGCTCGAGAGCACCTGGAACGCCGAGCAGGGCAAGCTGACGCGGCTCAACCTGCGCGGCCGGCCCACGGGCGGCGTGCTGCCCCCCGTCCAGATGATCGATCTGCGCACGACCCCGCGGCCCCCGGACGATCATCACTTCCTCTCGGCGCCGCTGCGCGCCGGGATCGCGGCGACGCTCGAGCGCCAGGAGCAGGCGATCCTGTTCCTCAACCGCCGCGGCTTCAGCAGCTTCGTGCAATGTCGTGCTTGCGGCCATGTGTTCGACTGCGATCAATGCGCGGTGAGCCTCACGTGGCACCGGAAGCGGCGGCACCTGCGCTGTCACTACTGTGACGCGACGCGCCCCTTGCCCGAGCGCTGTCCGGCCTGCCGCCGCGATTCGATCGACCTGTTGGGGCGCGGCACCGAGAGGGTCGAGGATGCCATCCGTACGCTCTGGCCGGCGGCTCGCGTGGCCCGGCTCGACCGCGACACGGCCACCGGACGCAAGCTCGACGCCGTGCTGAGCGCGATGCGTGATCGACAGATCGACGTTCTGATCGGCACGCAGATGGTGACCAAGGGCCACGACTTCCCCTTCGTGACGCTGGTGGGCGTGCTGGACGCCGACGCCGGGCTCAACTTTCCCGACTTCCGCGCGGCCGAGCGGACCTTCCAGCTGCTCACGCAGGTGGCGGGGCGGGCAGGCCGCGGGCAGCGGCCCGGCCGCGTGCTGGTGCAGACCTATGAGCCGGACAACCCCTGCCTTCTGGCGATCCGCGATCACGACCACGCGCGCTTCTGCACCTTCGAGCTGGCCAACCGGCGCCTGGCCAGCTATCCCCCCTTCACCTACACGGCCGCGCTGCGGGTGGACGGGCGGGACGCGGCCAAGGTCGAGCGCCGCGCACGCGAGGTGGCGGCC
>CALBMW010000294.1 GCA_937896275.1 uncultured Myxococcales bacterium | reverse complement strand
CCTGCGCCACGGCGAAGGGGAGGGGCTCGGTGCCGGCCAGCACCGCCGGTGCGTGCCACCAGAGCGAGGCGAGGCGCTGGCGCTCGGGGTGCACCGCCTGACCGGTGAGGCAGGCCGCGTAGCCGCTGCGCACCAAGCGCGAGAAGTCGTCATAGGCGGGGGCGGCGCGCGGGGCCATCGCACAGCGATAGGCCAGCTCGGCCACGCGGCCTTCGGCGCGCCAACGATCCACCAGATCGGGGGGGACGTCGTCCGGTGGCGCCGCGCCCACCGCGGCGTCCAGGATCAGCGCGCGACGCATCAGCGAGGTCATCAGCCCCGGCGCGTGCCGGTAGAGCGCGCCCAGCACGGACAGGCGATCGACGACCAGCGCCACCCAGGTGGCCATCTTGCGCAGCTGCCCACGTTGGGCCTCGAGGCCCTCGAGGATGGCCTCGGGATCGCCCGCGGCGAGGCCGTCGATCAGGAAGAGCTTCGTGTTGAAGTGGTCGCCCTGGTGACCGAGGATCGCCGGGTGCACCGGCCGCGCGGGCGTGGCCGGCGCGCTCACGACCTCGATGCGGTGCATGGCGAGGCCCTCCGCCAGCGCGCCGCGCGCCGTTGGACCCGAGCACAGCACCAGCGCGAGGCGCGGCTCCGCCCCCGCGCGCCCCAACCAGGCGGCGAAGGACGAGATGTGGTGATCGAGGGCACGCGCCGCCGCGCTGGGGGGAGGGGCCGACCAGACGGAGCGGAGGAGGGCGATGTCGATGACGTCCGAGGACACGGCTGGGCTCCCGCTGGCCTCTTTGAGAACGCTGTGGTACCAGATGAGCCAGGGGGTTGGAAGGTCGTGAGGAGGGACGGATGCGCGCGTGCCTGCTAATGGCGCTCTTGATGAGCGCCGCGACGGCCGGGGCCGGAGAGGGGGAGCCGGCCAGGAAGGTGGCCCCCCGCGACGGACCCTACCTTGGCGTGCAGCCCGGCAGCCGGGACTACGCCCCCAACACGAAGCGTGTGCGCGACCGCGGGCGGCTGCGCATCGTGACCTGGGTCGGCTTCCAGATGATCGGCCAGGGAGGGCGCGTGTTCGTGCAGGCCAGCTCTCCGCCCGTCTATAGCCTGGTGCCCGGACAGGCCGACGAGATCGTCCTGGACCTGCCCGACGCGCGGCTGCACCGCTACAACGACGGGCGCAAGCTCGAGACGGGCTGGTTTCCGACGGCGGTGGCCTGGATCGACGCCGAGCAGCGCCGCGGCAACGTCGTGCGGGTCACGATCAAGCTGCGCGAGGTCGTCGGGTACGACCTTCGGCCCGAGGGCAACTACCTCTTCTTCGACTTTCGCCCGCCCACGCAGCCCCTCATGGTGCCGCAGCTGCCCTCGATGAAGGACGCCGAGCCGGAGCACAGAGGGCTCTACGAGCTCGGTGGCGCGGCGCCCGAGGCCGTGCCCGGCGAGGGCTGACCCAGCCCGTCGAGCGACCCAGCCCGTCGAGCGACCCAGCCCGTCGAGCGACCCAGCCCGTCGAGCGACTCAGCCCGGCCAGAAGCGTTGGGGGATCGTCCCCTGGTGCATCAAGCTCAGCAGGTCCATCGAGATCGCCACCATCCAGTGCACCATCACGCCGCCCCAGATGGATCGGTAGCGCATCGCCAGGCTCCCCAGGATGATGCCGGCGACGATGGCCCCGAGGCTCTCGGTCCAGGTCTTCTGGAAGTGCAGCATGCAGTAGGGCACGACCATCACGAAGACGGCGCCGTACCCCAGCCAGCGGCGCAGCCCGGCGAGCAGGAAGCCGCGGAAGAAGAACTCCAGGCCGAAGAACTGAAGGCCATAGAGCAGCTCCCAGGCGAGCAGGTCGAACCAGCTTCGACCGGCGCGCGTGTAGAAGGGATAGATTCGCTGATACTCGGGGCTGAACGAGACCATGACCACGGGCAGCATCACGGCCAGGTAGAGCGCCAGATAGACGCGGATGTGAGAGCGGAAGCCCTCGAAGCCCAGGTAGACGTCTCGGACGCGGTGCCCCGCGTTCACCAGGAAGAGCGAGGGGAGCAGCACGTAGCCGAGGACGCACAGGCCAACCCAGTGGGCGAGCCCCAGAAGCTCGTACCAGGGGTGGCTGCGCAGCAGGAAGAGGGGCGGGGTGTCGGGATCGACGGGCCCCATCCGCTGCAACAGCGTGTCGCCCATGAGGCGCAGGAACACGTCCTCACCCCCCCCGAACTGCATCAGGGTGAGGCCGACCGCCGCCACCACGAGCACGCCCGCTTCGAAGGCTCCGAAGCGCTCGGTCTTGGCCTGCTCGGCCTCGAAGTCGGGTGCCAGGCGGGCCCACAGGGCGCCTAGGAGTCGCCGCATCGTCTTCCGCGTCTCGTCGGGGAGGGTGGGGGATACCACGAACCGGCGCCCGCCCACCACCACGTCACCATCCGAGGGCGCCCGGCTCGAGGCCGACGCTGAGCCACACGTCGGGGGCGTCGCGGTCCTGCTGTTGCCCCACCTGCGCGGCGGCGTGCCAGCAGTCGCAGTCGCCCTGCCACGTCAGGCCGGCCTGCCACGCGACCAGCGTCGGCTCTTCGGTGGCGAGCGCGGCGTCGGCGTCGAGGCGCAGCCGACCGAGGGGCACGGTGAGGCCCGCGAGGGCGCTGCCCGGCACCTCGACACCGCCCGCGATCAGGCGACCGGCGTCCTCCTCGAGCGGCCGCAGCCAGGGCGCGTCGGCGTCGGCGA
>CALBMW010000293.1 GCA_937896275.1 uncultured Myxococcales bacterium | reverse complement strand
GTGGCGTCGGGGATCAGCACGCAGACGTGCCGGTGGGTGGCCAGCAAGGCGTCGAGGGGGGGCAGGCCGACCGGCGCCTCCAGCGCGGCCCTCACCGCCCGCGCCGAGTCGACGGCGGGTGGGGGCGGGGGCGCGGTGAGCACCGTGCTCCCCGGGGGGACCCAGACGGTCAGCGGGTGGGGTCCCCAACCAAGCTCCACCTGCATCGACGCCTCCTCGTGCCCCGCGAGCTTGCGTAATGGCGCGGACTACCGCATACATTCAAGGCATCATGCGAGCCGTCCGCACCGCCATCATCTCTGCGGTGGCCCTCGTCGGGGCCGCGTGCAACACCGATACGCCTGTCGGCACCGAGGCCGCCAGCGATCCGTCGACGCCGGGCCGCTACGGCTTGGTGGTGCTCAATCACGAGTTCGGCGAGCCGGGCGTGGCGGTCAGCGCGCAGCTCATGGCCTGGCACGGCACCACGCGCGCCGAGGTGCTGCAAGCCCTGGCGCTGCCCGATCAGGGCTGGCTCACCAGCGAGCACCCGGCCGACGGCCGTTGCGTCGTCGTGGTGGACGGCGCCGATCCTGCGACCACCGAAGCCGAGCCGCCGAGGGTGGATCTGCTCAGCGTGGGCACGCTCTCCGTCTTTCCGCCCGAGCCCCTGCACACGGCGCTGGATCTTGCACCGAGGGACTTCCCCCTGGTGCTCTTCAGCCTGAGCGGGGTGGTCTACGATGCCGACGCCCCGCAGCGCCTGCCCTACCTCGCCGGTGGTCGCTACCGCGTCGAGGCGCCCGGCGACGAGCTGGGGGCCGTCTCCGGCAGCGTCGAGGCCCCCGAGGCGGTGTGGATCGTCGACGCCGGGCTCCACGACGGCGGGCTGCGCGTGCGTTGGGGCGGCGGCGGGGTGGCGACCGTGCTTCTCTCTCGCGACGTCGGTAGCAACACGGTCGGCATCGTTTGCGGCGACGCGGACGGCGAGTTGGTGGTGCCGGCTGCCGATCTGGCGCGCCTCGGCGACGGCGACGCCCAGCTGACGGTGGCGCGGGTGCAGCTCGGCCCCTTGGAGGTGGAGGGGATCGATGAGGCCGAGGTAGCCTTCGTGACCCGTGACACCACCGAGCTGAGCCTCGCCGGGCTCAGCGCGAACCCCTGACGAGATCCGAGGACGCCCCCGTCATGAAGCTCACCTCCGCCGGGCGCACGCATGTGGGCATGAAGCGCGCCCACAACGAAGACAGCCTGCGGCTGTTCCGCGAGGAGAACCTCTTCATCGTGGCCGACGGCATGGGGGGGCACGCCTCGGGCGAGGTCGCCAGCCAGATGTCGGTCGAGACGCTGGCCGAGTTCTTCCGCGCCACCGCCGAGGATGACGAGATCACCTGGCCCTACAAGATGGACAAGGGCCGCAAGTACGAAGAGAACCGCGTCGTCACCGGCGTCAAGCTGAGCAACCGGCGCATCCACGAGGCCGCGTCGCGCGACGCGAAGCTCAAGGGCATGGGCACCACGATCGTGGTGACCTTCTTCGTCAACGACACCTGCTACATCGGGCATGTGGGCGACAGCCGCGTCTACCGCTACCGCGACGGCGCGCTTCGGCAGTTGACCGAGGATCACTCGCTGCTCAACGACTACATCAAGATGCGGCAGCTGACCCCTGAGGAGATCGAGGCCTTCCCCCACAAGAACGTCATCGTGCGGGCGCTGGGCATGAAGGACACCGTTCAGGTCGACATCATGAACGAGGGCCCGCAGCCCGGGGACGTGTACCTGCTGTGCTCCGATGGCCTGTCCGGCATGATCACCGATCCGCAAATCGCCGAGATCCTCCGGCGCGACGGCGACGACCTCGATCTCAAGTGCGAGCAGCTCATCGACGCCGCCAACGAGAACGGCGGGACGGACAACATCACGGTCATCCTCGTCCGCTACGATCAGTAGCCGGTCGATCCCGTGGTCGGCGGCACGACTTCCGGCAGGATGACTTCGCCGCGCCGGTCGCCCTCGGCCACCGCCCCTGCCCAGACCACCACGTCTGACAGCCGCGCACCGGCCGCGACGCGCGCGCCCCGATCGATGAATGCGTAGGGCCCCACGCATGCGCCCGGCTCGATGACCGCACCGGCGCCGATCGCGCAGGGGCCTACCAGCGTAGCGCCGGCGTCGATTCGTGCGTCCGCGTGCACCCGGCGACCGGTCGCATCGGGCGCGGGCAGGTGGGGTGCCGACAGGCGCGCGTCCAGCACCGCGCGGTGCGCCTCGAGGTAGGCCGACACCGCGCCCACGTCCAGCCACAGGCACTCGGCCGGCGCGAAGACCGCGTGGATGGCGGCCCGCTCGGCCATCCGGTCGCGATAGGCGGTGCGCAACACGTCGCAGGCGCCCGACGAGGGGAGCGCGTCGAGGAGCGCAGGCTCGACGATCTGCACGCCGGTATAGGCCCCCAGCGTGAGGGCAGCGCCGGCGGCAGCGTCGGGCCCGATGATCTCGGCGATGCGGTGAACGCGCAGATCGGCGTCCACGCCGATGCGGGCAAACGGTGAGTCGGGTGGGACGTGGCGCAGCACCAGCGTCGCCATCGAGCCGCGGGCGCGGTGCGCCGCCAGCAGCGGCCGCAGGTCGAAGTCGAAGAGGGCGTCCCCGTTGAGCGCCACCAGCGTCGCGCGCGGCAGCCCACGGGCGATCCCCCGCAGCCCACCGCCTGTGCCGGCCAAGGTCTCCTCGTGCACGAAGCGCAGATCCTCGTCGCGGTGCGCCAGCGCGCGGGGCAGCGCGTCTCCTCGGTGGAAGGCGTTGATCCCGATCGGCGCGGCCCCCAACGTGGTCAGCGCGTCGATACCCCGTTCGATGAGGGGCCGCCCGGCCAAGGGCACGAGTGGCTTCGGCACGTGGTCGGTCAGGGGCCGGAGCCGCGTGCCCAGGCCAGCCGCCAGGATTGCCCCCACGCAAGGCCCCATGTGTGCCTCCTACGTCGCCGGAGTCTGATCCCCGGATCACGGTGGCCGCGCGTGTGCTGACAGCAATGTCAGGTGCGCCGCGCCCACGGTCGAGGCAAGATGCCACGAAAGTATCTGAAAATCAGCACGTTAGGTCATCGTTCATGTTGCGGCACACGCTGTGCTTAGGATGCGGGGCGCTCGTTGAACGTGCGTGGAGGCGACGACCTGGTGAAGATCGACCGACCCCTCCGAGCTGGACGTTGGGGATGGGCGCTGGCCCTGCTCGCGGGCTTGAGCGCCTGCGATGACGGGCCCGGCTCCGCTCCGGCCGGCGCCCAGGGCGTCGACGCGGGCCTCGACGCCGGCATCGTGGCCGGCCCCTCCGAGCTGATCGTCGACGTGGATCCCTCGGCCAGCCGGCCCACCGGTCCCCTCCTGTTGCTCGCCGAGCATGTCGAGACTGCCGATCGGATCGTCAGACACCTCGCCGGCGTCACGGATCGGTGGCCGGCGCGCTTCGACCTCGACGATCTCGCGCCCGGCCGCTATCGCCTCACCATCTTCCAGGATCGGGACGGCGACGACGTCTTCGACGGCTGCCCCTTCCCCGCGATGCCCGCCGACACCGAGCGGGCCGACACCCTCGACAACGTCTACGGGACCGTTGACGCCGATCTCACGCAGGGCGGCACGATCGAGGTCACCCTGGCCCGCCACGTCTGCGGCCCTGGCGACGCGCTCACTGGCATGCGGGGCGTCCTCGCCCCCCCCGAGGACGCGGATCTCGCCGGGATGCCCGTGTTCCTTCTGCTCGAGCCGCTCGACACCTTTCGCCCCACCGAGTTCACCGCCGATGCCGGGCCGGCCGAGGGGCCGGCGGCCGTGGCCCTGCGCCTCCCGCTCTTTCCCGATGGCCTCGACGGCCCGACCGCCTTCGACGTGGGCGAGCTGGTGCCGGGTGTCTACCGTCTGACCTTCTTCGCCGACGCAGACGGGGATCACAGCCCCAGCCTGTGCCAGGCCCAGGGCCTCGGCGGCGGAGACCGCTTCGCTCAGACCGTCGACCGCTTCCAGGTGGTCGCCGGACGGCATACCGATCTGGGCGAGCCGCTGGCGCTGGTGGCGGCACCCTGTCCCGCGGCACTCACCGGCCTCACGGGCACGCTGGAGCTGACCGATGAGCTTCAGCAGGTGCTCGGGGGTGATGGAGACGCCCTTCGCGCGCAGGGCTTGCTTGCGGGGCCGGTGCGTCTGGCGCTGGTGCCGCAGACGGGGGGCGAGCCTGTCGAGGCGATGCCGCTGCTGGCGAGCGCCGACGCTCGGCCACTGCCTCACCGCTTCACGGTGACGGGGCTTCCGCCGGGCACCTGGCGGATCGTGGTCTGGATCGATCGGGATCGCGACGGGCTGTTCGCGCCCTGCAACGGGCTGCCCGCCGGTCTGGACGCCGTCTATCACGTGCGCGAGGACGTGTACGTGCGCGAGGGCCAGCTGCTCGAGTTGGGCTCGGTCCTGCTCGATCAGGGGGAGTGCCAGTCCGAGGCGCCCACCGGGGTGCTGGGTCGGCTGGCCGTCGAGTTGGAGTCGGGTTCGGTGGGCAGCGGGCGCCCCGTGCGCCTGGAGCTGCTGCCGGTGGACGCCGTGGGCGAGCGCCGCAGCATCCTGCTCTTCGAGAACCACCGGCAGCTGCCGGTGGACCCCGACGCGACGGAGGACGACGACGGCTACGCACGCTTCGTGGTGAACGGGGGCGTGATGCCGGGCCGCTATCGGGCAGTGGCCTACGTCGACTACGACCGGGACGGCGCGTTCGTGCCGTGTCTGGATGCTCCCTTCGCCGACCGCGCGGCGTCGGGGCTGTTGGATCGCTGCGACGACGACGAGTGTCCGACGATCGAGGTGGTCCCCGGCACGCTGGCGGACCTGGGGGAGCTCGAGGTCCGCACGCTGGGCTGCGAGGTCCCGTCGGCGCAGGTCGAGCCGGTCCTGCGCGTCGCCGCGCGGGCGCCGATGGAGCTGATCGAGGCCGGGCCCGTGCGCCTGCGTCTCGAGGAGGCCGGAGGCTGGCACGACGACCGGTTGCTGCGCATGCGCGTCGGCTTGCCGGGGGAAGAGCTGCTGGGGCCCCCGGTGCCGTTGGCGCCCGGTCGCTATCGCGTGACCGCCTACGTCGACGCGGACGGCGACGGCGCCTATGGTGACTGCGGCTCGGAGGCGCTGGACCCGATCTGGGGTCGGGCCGAGGTTGCGCTCGACGAAGCCAACCCCCAGGCGTCGGTCGATCTCGTGCTGGATCGCCGCTGCCCTCGCTAGAAGCCTCAGGTCAATCGCGACCCGGGAGGGTCGGTCTTGACCTGAATTGACCCATCCCGCCAAGAACACACGGTAAAACCCTGGTCTGTCTCCCAGCAAAGGCGCTCAGGGGGCGCTCGTGTGAACCATGCTGGCGCGCTGATGACCCACCACGGACGCGCCGCGGGCAGTGAAGACGCCAATCCTCAGGTGGCATGATGCCTGCATTCGCCTGGCCGCGGTACGACGCGATGGTCGAGGGGGACGGCATGGCAATTCTGGCGCAGCAGCAACTTCTACAGGTCGAATGCGAGCGCATCGATCGCAACCGCGTGGTCGAGCAGTACGCCTACTTGATCAACAAGGTGGCCTACAAGCTGATCGCCCGGTTGCCCGCCAACGTCGAACTCGACGACCTGAAGAGCGCCGGGGTCATCGGTCTCATCGACGCGGCCGAGAAGTACGATCCAGAAAAGTCTGCAAATTTCAAGAGTTACGCCGAAATCAGGATTCGCGGATCCATGGTGGACGAGCTGAGGGCCCTGGACTGGGTGCCACGCTCGGTGCGCCAGCGCGGCGCGCAAATCGAGCGCACCCGCCGTGCACTGCAGGCTGACCTGGGACGCCAGCCGACCGAGATCGAGTTGGCCCGCGCCCTCGAGGTGAGCGTGGACGGCCTGCGCGCGCTCGTCGACAAGGCGCACGCGCTCTCCGTCATCTCGTATGAGGATCTTGGCGGTGCCGGAGACGACGACCGTCGAGAGTTCCTGGATTGCGTGAGCGATCCCGAGGCCGAGAACCCCGAGGACTCGACCCAGCGCCACAGCCGCCGCGATCGGATGCTGGACGCCGTCCAAATGCTCGGCGAGCGCCAGCGCGTCGTGCTCTCGCTCTACTACTTCGAGGACCTCAACTTGAAGGAGATCGGGTCGATCCTGGGTGTGACCGAGTCGCGCATCAGCCAGATCCACTCCAAGGCCTGCCTTCAGCTGAAGCCGCTGCTCGAGGAGCTCCTCGCCGAGGAGATCTGACCCCCGATCTCGCCGCCCGAAGTCCCTCGTCATTCCGCCGTTTTCTCGCCCGCGACGGCCCCGTGAACGCCGCGTTGACAGTCCAACCCCCCCTCCATATACTGCGCCGACTTTTTGCAAAGACGGACGCGAACAGCAGGATGACAGCGGGCGAGATCATCTTCCTGATTGCGTACTTCCTGACCCTGGCGGGGCTCAGCTTCTACGGGGCACATCGGTACCACACCGCCTGGCTGTACTATCGGCACCGGAATGACCTGCCCGTGCCGCAGGAGCCCACGCCCGGTGAGTCCCTGCCGCGCGTCACGATCCAACTGCCGGTGTTCAACGAGCGCTACGTGGTGCGTCGCCTCATCGACCACGTCTGCCGCATCCGCTACCCGCGCGAGCTGCTCGAGATTCAGGTGCTCGACGACTCGACCGACGACACGGTCGAGATCGCGCGCGAGGCCGTGGCGGAGTGGCAGGCCGCGGGCATCGACATCGTCCACGTTCATCGCACCGATCGCACGGGCTTCAAGGCCGGGGCGCTGCAGGCCGGCATGCAGATCTGCAAGGGCGACTTCATCGCGGTCTTCGACGCCGACTTTACGCCGCCCGCTGACTTCCTCGAGCGCACGGTGCCCTTCTTCCGTGACGCCGGCATCGGCATGGTTCAGGCGCGCTGGGACCACATCAACCGCGACTACTCGCTG
>CALBMW010000292.1 GCA_937896275.1 uncultured Myxococcales bacterium | reverse complement strand
GCCACGGGGACGCCTGGACCGCCGCCGCCCAGGGCTACGTCGATCGCGTCGTCGCCCCCGCGGACGCGCGCCACACCCTGGCCACCACCCTGGCCCGGCTCGAGGGACGCTGATGAGTCGAGACGACGGTCCTCCTGCCGGCGGCGCCGCGCGGCCCGGCCGCCCCGCCCCACCGGACACCGTCTCGCGCGTGTTCCGCAGCTCCTTCCCCGCAGCCGACAACACGGCCTTCCGCACCGGCTCGTGGTTTCGAGGTGGCTTCGACGAGCATCAGGTCGAGCCGCACTATCCGACGGTGCTGCACGCCTTCGTCCAGGCGGCCCAGCCGGGCAGCCACCGAGGCATCACGCTCCTGCCAGACGACCCGAATTCACCTGAAGAGACGCGCACTTACAGAGACCTCGTCGCCGCCTCGCAGCACTTCGCCGGGCGCCTCGCGGCCAAGGGCGTGCGCGCCGGCGACCGCGTCCTGATCGTGCTGCCCACGTCCTTCGAGTACGTCATCGTCTTCTTCGCGGTGCAGCTCGTCGGCGCCATCCCCGTGCCCAGCTACCCGCCGGCGGTGCTCGAGAAGGCCGAGGTCGCCATCGGCCGCCTGAGCCACATCGCGAGCCATTGCACGGCCCGCTTCTGTGTCACGACGCGCAAGCTGCGGGCGCTGCTCGGCGAGGTGGCGCTCGCCGCCCCCTCGATCACCGAGCTCATCAGCATCGAGCGCCTCGAGCAGGAGGGCCCGGCCGCCGACGTCGCTGCCCGCGCGCGCCTCGAAGACACCGCGTTCCTCCAGTACACCAGCGGCTCGACCGGCCACCCCAAGGGCGTCGAGCTGACCCACAAGAACCTCGTCTACAACATCCACGCGATCGGGCAGGCGGTGCGCATCACGCGGCGCGACGTGGCGGTGTCGTGGTTGCCGCTCTATCACGACATGGGGCTCATCGGCGTGCTGCTGTTCAGCGTCTACTGGCGCCTGCCGCTGGTGCTGATGTCACCGATGGCCTTCCTGATGCGTCCGGTGCGATGGCTCCAGGCCATCAGCGATCACGGGGGATCGCTCTCGCCCGCGCCCAACTTCGCCTTCGCCCGGTGCGTTCAGCGCGTGACCGACGCGGAGCGCGCCGGCCTGGATCTGTCCTCGTGGCGGCTGGCGCTCAACGGCGCCGAGCCCGTCAACCGGGCCACGGTCGACCGCTTCGTCGATCGCTTTCGCGACGTGGGCTTCGAGCGTCGCACCATGATGCCGGTCTATGGCTTGGCCGAGGCCAGCCTCGCGGTCACCTTCACGCCGCCCGACGTGGATCTGCACTTCGACACGGTGGACCGCGCCGCGCTCGCTGGCGGCGCCGCCCTGCCCGGGGACGGCCCCGGCGCCGTCTCGATCGCGAGCGTCGGCAAGCCCATCCCGGGCAACGAGGTCGTGATCGTGGACGAGGAGGGCGCGGTGCTCTCCGACCGCCAGGTCGGCCACATCGTCGCCCACGGTCCGTCGGTGATGAAGGGCTACTTCGGCGACCCCGAGGCCTCCGCCAAGATCCTCGAGGCGGGCTGGCTGTGGACCGGCGACCTCGGCTACTTCGTCGACGGCTTCCTGTACGTGGCGGGGCGCGCGAAGGATCTCATCATCATCCGCGGCCGCAACTACTACGCCGAGGACATCGAGGTGCAGGCCGAGCGCGTCGAAGGCATCCGCACGGGCTGCGTGGTCGCCTTCGGCGTCTACGACGAGCAGCGCGCCCATGACAAGGTCGTGCTGGTGGCCGAGACGCGCGAGGCCGATCAGGCGGCTCGCGCGACGCTCGTCGAGCAGGTGTTGGCCCAGGTGCGGGACGCCTGCGGGGTGAGCATCGACGAGGTCGTGCTGGCCGAGCCCGGCACCCTGCCCAAGACATCGAGTGGCAAGCGGCAGCGAGGCCTCACGCGCGAGCAGTACCTCGCGGGCGAGCTGGGCGTGCAGAAGACCAGCACGCTCGGGCTGGCGGGGGTGTTCGCGCGGTCGGGGCTGGGCTTGATGGCTTCGACGCTTCGGCGCTGGGTCGGACGCCGGGAGCCCGACTAGCGTCGGTCGGCGCCGCTCGCCGGTGGAGCAAAGGATGGGGGCTTGGCGGCAGCTTCGCGGCCGGGCATCATCGGTCGCCAGATCAATCGCCCGACG
>CALBMW010000291.1 GCA_937896275.1 uncultured Myxococcales bacterium | reverse complement strand
GGCCGGAGCCGACGCTCGGCTTCGCCTACGCGCGCGAGGCAGACGGCTCAGCGGGCGCGGACATCTGGCTGTTCACGGTGGGCGTGCCGATCCCGCTGTGGAACCGCAACCAGGGTGGTCGCGCGCACGCCGCCGTGGCGCAGCAGATCGCGCGCGCCGAGCGCGAGGCGGTCCACACGCGTTGGCGCGCCCGCATCGAACGGGCACGCGCCGCCGCTCGCTCGGCGCGACGCCGTGTCGAGATCTACGGCACGGACGTGCTCCCCACGGTCGAGCGCAACCTCGCGCTGATCCGCAGGGCCTACGAGCTCGGCGAGATCGACATGAACGCGGTCTCGCAGACGCGGGAGCGCGTCTTGGACACCCAAGCCCGCGCGATCGAGGCCAGGTCGGCCTATTACCGCGCGCTCGTCGAGATCGAGGGTCTCGTCGGGGTCGACGTGAGCAGCATCCTGGAGGAGACCACGCCTTGAACGCATCCCCCAAGGACGGCTCCGCGTCGCGCGGCGCCGTACGGCCGGCCGAAGCTGGCGTCGCAGAGCCTTTGAAGTCCACGGGTATGCCTGCGGCCAAGTCCACCGGAATACCTGCGGCCTCCCGCCCTGGACGCCGCCGGCAGCCCGGCTCAGTGCCCGGTCCGGATCTCGTGGGGAAGCTCCCGAGACACTGGGGCCGCAGTCTTCACCGCAGTCTTCACCGCAGTCTTCACCGCAGTCTTCACCGCAGTCTTCACCGCAGGCTTCACGCCCTGGCCCCAGCCCTGCTGCTGGGCTTCGGTGTGCTGGGCCTCGGCGTGCTGGGCCTCGGCGCATGCCAGTCGCCCGCGCCGGCCGATCGCCACGACGAGCACGCCGAAGAACAGGAGCGTCACGGCGGCCCGGAGCAGCAGACGGTGACGCTCTCCCCGATCGCCGTGCGGAGGAGCGGTGTCGAGCTGGGTCCGGTCAGGGCGGGCCGGCTCGCGGCCTCGATCGAGGTGACCGCCGAGGTCCGGCTTCACCCCGATCGCGTGGCCCACGTCGAGCCCCTGGTCCCCGGACAGCTGCGAGAGGTGCGCGCGGCGCTGGGTGATCACGTCGACGCCGGGCAGGTGCTGGCTGTCCTGAGCAGCGTCGAGCTCGGTCGAGCGCGCGCGGACGATCGGCGCGCCAGCGCCCTGGTCGCGGTGGCCGAGGCCGACCTCGCGCGGCAGGAGCGTCTGCGGAGCGAAGGCATCACGTCGGAGCGTTCACGGCTCGAAGCTCAGCTCCGGGTCTCCCAGGCCACCGCCGAACGCGACGCGGCGCGGTCGCGGCTGAGGGTCCTGGGCTCCAACGGTGGCAGCGGCGCCGACCAGGATCTCGGCGCGCCGATCGCGGGCACGGTCATCGCGCGGCACGCGACCCGCGGCGAGAACGTCGGGCAGGCAGACGAGCTGTTCGTGATCGCCGATCTCTCCACCGTGTGGGTGATCGGCCGGGTCCACGAGCAGCACGTGGCCGCCGTGCGCGAGGGCGCCCTCGCCGCGCTCACCTTGCGCGCGTTTCCGGGCAGGACGTGGAGCGGACGGATCGCCTGGGTCGCGAGCAGCCTCGACGAGGAGAGTCGCACGCTGGCGGTTCGGGTCGAGCTCGACAACCCCGACGGTGCGCTGCGGCCGGGCCTCTTCGGCACCCTGCGGCTCGACGACAGCGGTGGCGACCCGACGCCGATCGTGCCGCAGAGCGCGGTCCAGGAGATCCACGGGCGCAGCGTCGTGTTCGTGCCCGGAGAAGATCCGCACACGTTTCGCAGCGTCCCGGTGCTCATCGGCGCTGCCTCGTCGGGCCAGGTCGAGGTCCTCGACGGCCTCGTGGCGGGCGATCGCGTCGTCGTGCAGGGCGCCTTCGTCCTGAAGTCGCAGCTCCTGCGCGGCGAGCTCGGCGAGGGTCACGGTCATTGATGGAGCTTGCATGATCGAGCGACTCGTCGACTTCGCTATCAAGAACCGGCTGCTCGTCATCTTCGCGGTGCTGCTCGTGGCCTCCCTCGGCCTGCGGGCGATGCAGCGGCTGCCCATCGACGCGGTGCCGGACGTCACGAACGTACAGGTCCAGGTGCTGACGAACGCGCCGGCGCTGGGTCCGCTCGAGGTCGAGCAGTTCATCACCTTCCCCATCGAGTCGGTCATGAGCGGCCTCCCCGGGCTCGAAGAGGTGCGCAGCCTGTCGAACCCAGGGCTCTCCGCGGTCACCGTCGTGTTCCAGGAAGGCACCGACATCTACTTCGCCCGGCAGCTCGTCGCCGAGCGCCTGTCGGAGGCTCGCGCCGCCATCCCGGATGGCTTCGGCACCCCCGAGATGGGTCCCATCTCCTCGGGCCTCGGAGAGATCTACCAGTTCGAGGTCCGAGGCGATCCCATGTGCCCGCCGGGTGGCGCCGGGGCGGACGGTTGCTTCACCCCGATGGAGCTGCGGTCGATCCTCGACTGGAGCATCGCCTACCAGCTCCGCTCCGTGCCCGGCGTCGTGGAGGTCAACAGCCACGGGGGTGAACTCAAGACCTACGAGGTGCAGCCCATCCCGGAGCGGCTCACCGCGCTGCGCGTCTCGCTGAGCGACATCTTCGAGGCGCTGGCGCGAAACAACGCCAACGTGGGGGGCGCCTACATCCAGCACGCCGGTGAGCAGCGGCTCGTCCGCGGCGAGGGGCTGGTCCAATCGCTCGACGACCTCGGCCGCATCGTCGTCGCCACGCGCTCCGATGGGACGCCGGTCTACATCCGCGACGTGGCCGACGTGCGGTTCGCGCCGATGGTTCGGCAGGGCGCCGTCACGCGGGATGGTCGGGGCGAGGCGGTGGCCGGCATCGTGATGATGCTGATGGGCGCCAACTCCCGCGAGGTCGCCCAGGATGTCCACGAGCGCGTCGAGGCGATCCGTCGCACGTTGCCCCAGGGCGTGACGATCGAGACGTTCTACGACCGAACGGCCCTGATCGATCGGACGATTCGGACGGTGGCGACCAACCTCATCGAAGGCGGCGCGCTCGTCATCGTGGTGCTGCTGCTCATGCTGGGGACGCTGCGCGGCGGACTGCTCGTCGCGACCGCCATCCCCCTGTCGATGCTGGCGGCCTTCATCGGCATGAACGCTGCGGGCGTCTCCGGGAACCTCATGAGCCTGGGGGCCATCGACTTCGGGCTCATCGTCGACGGCTCCGTCGTGATCGTGGAGAACATTCAGCGCGTCCTCGCACATCGGCAGGCACGCGGCGCGGAGGTTGGCCCGGCCGTGCGGGATGCGGCCCGAGAGGTCGCGCGCCCGGTGGTGTTCGCGGTCGGCATCATCATGATCGTCTACATCCCGATCCTCACGCTGCAGGGGATCGAGGGGAAGATGTTCAGGCCGATGGCGCTGACGGTGCTGTTTGCGCTTGCGGGCTCGCTGGTTCTTGCCCTGACGCTGATGCCGGCGATGGCGGCCACGCTGTACCGCAAGGGCGTGCGCGAGCGTGAGACGTGGCTCGTGCGGGCGGCCAAGCGGGTGTACGAGCCGCTCCTCGCCCTGACGATGCGTCGACGCGCCGTCACGGGGGGCATCGCCATGCTGGTCCTCGCCGCGGCCGCGGTCGTCGCACCCAAGCTCGGCGCCGAGTTCATCCCCGAGCTGGACGAGGGGGCCTTCGCGATGGAGGTCGTGCGTTTGCCGTCCGTGTCGATCGAGCAATCGATCCGCATGACGACCGCGATGGAGCAAGCGCTCCTCGACGAGTTTCCGGACGAGGTGTTGACCGTCGTGTCGAAGACCGGGCGCCCCGAGATCGCGACCGATCCCATGGGTGTCCAGAACAGCGACGTGTTCGTGATGCTTCGTCCGGCGGACGCCTGGCGGCGCGCAACCAACTCCGAGGATCTGGCCGCGCAGATGGAGGAGGTGCTGTCCGAGCAGGCGCCCGGCCAGGAGTACGAGTTCTCGCAGCCGATCCGGCTCCGCACGAACGAGCTGATCAGCGGCGCGCGATCGGACGTCGCCATCAGCATCTATGGCGAGGACCTGGACGTCCTCGACCAGGCGGCGGCCTCGATCGTGCGCGTGGTCCAGACGGTGCGCGGTGCCGCGGACGTGCGGGCCGTCCAGCAGGCCGGGGCGCCCGCCCTGCGCATCCAGGTGGATCGCGAGGCCGTCGCACGCTACGGCGTCAACGTCGCGGACGTGCTGGACGCGGTCTCGACCATCGGGGGGCACGCGGTCGGCGAGGTCTTCGAGGGCCAGCGCCGTTTCACGCTGCAGGTACGCTTCGCCGCCGCTGACCGGTCCGACCTCGACGCGATTCGGAACATCCCCATCGCCACGCCGGTCGGTGGCCAGGTGCCGCTCGGGCAGCTCGCGCGGCTGACGCTCGAGGAGGGGCCGGCGCAGATCAGTCGCGACAGCGTTCAGCGACGGGTCGTCGTGCAGGCCAACGTCCACGGGCGCGACCTCGCGGGCTTCGTCGCAGAGGCCCGCGCGCGCGTGGAGTCCGACGCGCCGCAGCCGCCGGGCTACTTCGTGGCGTGGGGCGGCCAGTTCGAGCACCTGAAGGAGGCTTCGGCTCGACTCGGGCTCGCGGTGCCGGCGGCCCTGCTCCTGATCTTCGTCCTGCTGCTGATGGCCTACGGCACCATCCGGCCGGCGCTCATCATCTACCTCAACGTCCCGTTCGCCGCGACGGGCGGCATCTTCGCGCTGTGGCTGCGGGGCTTGCCGTTCTCCATCTCGGCGGCGGTCGGCTTCATCGCGCTCTTCGGGATCGCGGTGCTCAACGGGGTCGTGATGGTGTCGTACATTCGGCAGGCTCAGAGCGATGGCGCCGCGCTGATGGACGCGGTGCGGGTCGGGGCCATGACGCGCCTGCGCCCAGTCCTGATGACCGCAGCGGTCGCCTCGCTCGGCTTTGTGCCGATGGCACTGTCGACCAGCGCGGGCGCGGAGGTCCAGCGGCCCCTGGCGACCGTGGTCATCGGCGGGCTCGTTACGGCGACGCTGCTCACGCTGCTCGTGCTGCCGGCCGTGTACAGCCGATTCGGAGGGCGGGTGAGCGGCGATCAAAGCGCAGCCTAGGAGGTTCGAGCGCCTGCGCTCACGCCCGAACTCCAGCGTGCCCATCCTTCGTCGTGCGACGTGGCCTGCCCGGAGCCCACGACGAGGGCGGACGAGCCCGGTCGCCGCGCGCAAACGCGGTCCGTCGAGCGTTCATCGCTGAAGAGGTGCCCGCTGAAGAGGTGCCTGGCACTTCTGCCTGAAGAGGTGCCTGGCACTTCTGGCGGCTGAAGAGGTGCCTGGCACTTCTGCCTGGCACTTCTGCCTGAAGAGGTGCCTGGCACTTCTGCTGGGTGGGCCTGCCAGGCGGCAGCCCTCACCCCATGAACGCCCGCGCCGCGGCCCGTGCGCTCTCGACGAAGGGCCCCGGCCACAGGCCCATCAACACCACCGCGCCCAAGCACGCCCCGATCGCGACCTTCAGCCCGGTGCCCACCGGGATGGGCGCGTCGCTCGTGGGCGCGTCGAAGTAGGCCGCCCGCGCGACCCGCAGGTAGTAGAACAGCGCCAGCACGGCCAGCAGCGCGCCCAGGAACACGAGCCAGCCCTGGCCCGCCTCGTAGACCGCCATGAACACGTACAGCTTGGCCCAGAAGCCGACCACGAAGGGGATGCCAGCCAGCGACAGCAGGAAGATCAGCAGCGCCAGCGCGAGCCCGGGCGCGCGGTGCCAGAGCCCCGCGAAGCTCGCGATCGTCGCGTCGGGCTCGTTGGCCGTCACCGCGTGCAGCACCAGGAAGGCGCCGATGTTCGTCACGGTGTAGCCGGCCAGGTAGAACAGCAGCACCGCGGCGCCCTTCTCGGTGCCGATGGCCAGAGGCATCAGCAGATAGCCCATCTGCGCGATGCCCGAGTAGGCCAGCAGCCGCTTGGCGTTGGTCTGCGGCAATGCCATCAGGTTGCCGAGCAGCAAGGTCACCACGATCAACGCGAGGAAGGCCGGCATCCACTGCGCGTGGTGCGCGCCGAAGCCGCGCAGCAACACCAGCGCGAGCGCCGCGAAGCCACCGGCCTTGGGCGCCACCGACAAGAAGGCCACGAAGGGCGTCGGCGCGCCCTGGTAGGTGTCGGGGATCCACATGTGGAAGGGGACCGCCCCGATCTTGAACGACATGCCCGCCACCGTGGCCAGGACGCCGACCATCAGCAGCGGGCTCGTCGGCGCCAGCGCGATCTCGGCGATCTTCGTGCTGCCGGCCATGCCGAAGACCAGCGACAGGCCGAACAGGGTGATCGCCGAGCTGGCGGCGCTGATCACGTACAGCTTCAGCGCGGCCTCGGCGCCCTGCCGGTCGGGCCCCGTCTTCTGCTCGTTCTTGCCAAAGCCGGCCATCACCGCCAGCGGGATGCCCATCAGCTCGAAGCACACCATCAGGAGGATCAGGTCGCGCGCGCCGGCGAGCAGGCTCATGCCCAGGATGCTGGCGATGAGCATCACCGCGAACTCGCCCTGGCGCAGCGGGAAGTTGCGGTCGACGTAGTCGAGGCCGCCGAGCGCGACGAGCGCGCCGCTGGCGAAGAAGACGCGCTTGAAGAACATCGCCCAGGCGTCGCCCACATAGGTTCCGCCGAAGGCGACCCCCTCGGCGTCCACCACGAAGGTCAGCAGGAAGAGGCCAGTCAGCAGCAGCGCGGTCAGGTGCCCCAGCGCGCGCTTCTTGCCCGCCGGCATGAGCGTGTCGATGAGCACCACGGTCAGGCCCGCGAACACCAGCAGGATGTCGAGCATCACCGGGGTCAGGTCGGCCGCGTTCATGGCATCACCGCGCTCGTCATGCTCTGAGCTGTCTGCAGTGTCACGTCCAACGCCGGCATGAGGAAGGGCAGGTAGTCCTCCGTGGCGCGGTGGATATAAGCCAGCAGCGACCAGGGGAAGATGCCGAAGAGCAGCAGCGCGGCCCCCAGCAGGTAGAGCGCGGCGCGCTCGGGCAGGATGCCGTCTCGCAGCTCGTGGAACTTCTCGGCCGGGCCCGGGCCCCAGAAGATGTCACGGGTGGTCCGCAGGACGTAGATGGCGGTGATCCAGGCCCCGAGGATGCCGGGGATGGCCCACCACGCGTGCTCCCCCTGCCAGGCGCCGAGGAAGACCAGGAACTCGGCCACGAAGCCCGCCAGGCCCGGCAGGCCCAGCGACGAGAGCGCGGCGACCGTGAAGAACACCGCGGCGAAGGGCATGCGGCGCGCGAAGCCGCCCATCGACGGCACCCAGCGGGTGTGGGAGCGGCCGTAGACCTGGCCGACCAGGGCGAAGAACAGGCCGGTCATCACACCGTGCGCGGTCATCTGGTAGATGGCGCCGTTCCAGCCATCGGCCGTCATCGTCGCGGCGCCCAACATGACCACGCCCATGTGGCTCACGCTGGAGTAGGCGATGATGTACTTGAGGTCCTTCTGGCTCATCGCCGACAGCGCGCCGTAGACGATGTTCAGCACCGCGACGCCGCCGACGTAGGGCACCCAGTAGTGCGCGCCCTCGGGCAGCATCATCATGCCGACGCGGATGACACCGAAGGCGCCCAGCTTCATCAGCACGCCGGCGTGCAACATCGAGACGGCGGTGGGGGCGGCGGCGTGGCCGTCGGGCGACCAGGTGTGGAAGGGGAAGACGCCGGCCAGCGAGCCGAAGCCGAGCCACAGCAGCGGGAAGGCCCAGCGCTGCATGGCCGGGTCGTAGGGCGCGCCCTGGAGCACCGCGAAGTCGAAGCTGCGACCCCCCGCCGCCTGGTACATCGCGAACATGGCGATGAGGATCGCTGCGGAGCCCACCAGCAGCATCAGGGTCAGCTTCATCGCGGCGTACTCTTTGCCGCCGACCGAGAAGCGCTTCCAGATGTAGGCGAAGGGGCCCTGGGCCTCGACCTTGCCGTCGCTGCCCCAGATGCCGATGAGCAGGTACATCGGCAACACCGCGATCTCGTAGAACAGGAAGAACACGAACAGATCCTGGGACACGAAGACGCCCAGCACGCCGGTGACCAGCACCAGCAGCAGGATCAGGAACTCCTTGGGCCGCACGTCGAGCGTCCAGCTCGCCAGCACACCCGCGAAGATGATCAGCCCCGTGAGCAAGAGCAGCGTGATGCCCCAGCCGTCGACGCCCAGCCGCAGGTCGATGCCGAAGGCGGGCACCAGCGGGTAGATCTCGCGCATCTGCAGGCCGCCGCCCACCAGGTCGTAGCGATACCACGCGAAGAGGGTGAGCCCGAAGGTGACGCCGGCGCCGGCGAGGGCCACCGACTTGATGACGAAGGCCTCTCGGCCGGGCAGGCCGATGAGCAGCACCGCCGTCAAGAACGGCATCGCCACGATGAGGCTGAGCAGGTGGTCGGTCATCGTCTCACTGCGCCCACACGCCGTAGGTGCCCAACAGCAGCAGCCCCAGGGCCACCGCGTAGAGGTAGTGCTGCACGTTGCCCGTCTGAAGGGGGCGGAGGCGCTCGCCGACGCGCAGCAGCGTCTCGCCGAACACGTTGATCAGGCCGTCGATGATGTAGCGGTCGAACCAGCCGACGGCGCGCGCGAGCACCATCAGCGCCGACCGGTAGCCCGCGGTGAACAGGTCGTCGACCACGAAGGAGCGCGCCAGGCGCCCCATCGGCGCGAAGGCCTCGCGGATGCCGGCGCCACCCTTGGCCGGGCCGAACATCCACCACGCGGTGCCGAGGCCGGCCAGCCCCAGGACCGACGCGACGCCGCCGACGAGGCCCAGGTGGAAGTGGTACTCGGCGTGGTACAGGTCGGCCAGCTTGTGGCCGAAGAAGCCCGCGATCAGCGCGGGGACGGCCAGCACCACGAGCGGCAGCGTCATCTCGAGGCCCGGATCCGCGACGTGCTTCGCCTGCTGCGCGTGGACCGAGGGCTCGCCCAACAGCGCGATGAAGATCACGCGGCCCATGTAGAAGGCGGTCAGGAAGGCCGCGATCAGCAGCGCCGCCAAGGGCAGCAGGTGGCCCTTCTCGAAGACCGCCTCGAGGATCTGGTCCTTGCTGAAGAAGCCCGAGAAGCCCGGGATGCCGGCCAGGGCCAGCGCGCCGATCACGAAGGTCGTGCCCGACACCTTCATCTTCTTCAGCAGGCCGCCCATGTGCTGGATGTCGTTGCTGTGCACGGCGTGGATGAAGGCGCCCGCCCCCAGGAAGAGCAGCGCCTTGAAGAACGCGTGCGTCGTGAGGTGGAAGAAGCCGCCCATGACGCTGCCTGCCCCCAGCGCGGCCACCATGTAGCCCAGCTGAGAGCACGTCGAGTAGGCCAGCACCTTCTTGATGTCGTCCTGCACCACGGCGACGATGGCGGCGAAGAGCGCCGTGAACGCGCCGACGTAGACCATCACCTCGCCGGTGCCCGGGGCCTGCGCGAAGAGCGGGCCGGCCCGTACGACGAGGAACACGCCGGCGGCGACCATCGTGGCGGCGTGCAGCAGCGCCGAGACCGGCGTGGGGCCCTCCATCGCGTCGGGCAGCCAGATGTGCAGCGGGAACTGCGCCGACTTGCCCATCACGGCCAGGAAGATGAGCAGCGTCACCAGCTCGGCGTTGGCCACCGTCCCCGTCCAGGCGAAGCTGCCCGTGTCGACGAAGAGCACGATCACGCCCAGCAGCAGGCCCATGTCGGCGAACTTGGTGACCCAGAAGGCCTTGACGGCGGCCCGCGCCGCGCTGGGCTTGGTGTAGTAGAAGCCGATGAGCAGGTAGCTCACCAGGCCCACGAGCTCCCAGCCCAGGAACACCTGCAGCAGGTTCGGCGCCAGCACCAGGCTGCTCATGGCGAACAGGAAGAGCGACTGCCAGGTGTAGTAGCGGCCCAGATCGGCGGGCGGCTCGTGGCCCATGTAGCCCAGCGAGAACACCTGCACGCAGGCGGCGACGAGCGTCACCACCATCAGCATCGAGACCGAGATGCCGTCGAGGTGGACGCCCAACTCGATGATCGTTCCGCGGTAGGGGCCGTCGATGGTCAGGTCGCCGTGCAGGAGCCACGGGACGCTGTCACCGGACATCGTGTCCCCGGCCCACAGACGGGCGAAGAGGATGCCGGCGGCGGCGAGGGCGAAGAGGGCGGTGCCCACCGAGAGCCACGCGGCTGGCCGGCCCGTGCGGCGCAGGCCGCCCCACAGCGCGAGCAGCGCGGCGGTGGCGAGGGGCGCGAAGAGCGCGACGAGCGCCAGGTGCAAGGACGAGAGCGTGGTCACGGCGTCAGCCCCTCAGCTCGCAGGCCTGGTCGACGAGGATGTCCTTGCGGGCGCGGAACAGCAGGATGACCAGCGCCAGCCCGACGGCGGCCTCGGTGACGGTGAGCGCGGTGTTGAAGAGCGCGAAGACCTGGCCCTGCCCGTCGCCGTGGAAGCGCGAGAAGGCCACCAGGTTGATGTTGACCGCGTTGGCCATCACCTCGACCGAGGCCAGCAGGCCGATCGCGTTGCGGCGCGTCAGCAGGCCGAACAGCCCGACGCAGAAGAGGCCCGCGCCCAGCACCAGCCAGGTCTGCAGGTTCATGACGCCACCTCGTTCGACGCGTGGGTGGGTGCCGGTGCGGGTGGCGCGACCGCGTGGACGGGGCCGGCGTTCGCGGCAGGCGCGTCCTCGGCCGCAGGCGCGGGGTCCGACTTCCGGGCGATGACGATCGCGCCGACCATCGCGACCAGCAGCAGGATCGACAGCACCTCGAAGGCCAGCAGGTGCTCGGTCAGGAAGCTCGCGCCCAGCGCCCGGGTCGAGACTGGCACGTAGGGCGAGGCGGGTAGCCCCTTCGTGCCCATGATCGCCGCCGCCAGCACGCCGAACATGCCCGCCGCGAGGATGAGCGCCCCGCCACCGGGTCGCGAGTCGTTGGGCACCGTGACCCCCGCGTGGCGGCCGGTGAGCATGACGCCGAAGAGCATCAGCGTGAGGGCGCCGCCGGTGTAGAGGATGAGCTGAATGGTCGCCAGGAACGGGGCGCCCAGCAGCACGTAGGCCGCGGCCGTGGTGGCGAGCAGCACGCCGAGCCACAGCACCGTGTGGACGAGGTTGCCGTCACTGACCACGCGCAGCGCGCTGTAGATCAGGACGGCGGCCACCAGGCCGAAGGCGATTTGCTCGATCATGGGGCCTTCTCGGGGGGGGCGTCGGCGGTCGGCGCGGCCGCCTTGGGGGCCACCTTGGGCGCAGCCTCGGCCGCACCCTCGAGGGGCCGCGCCGGATCCTGCATGGCCATCAGCATCTTGCCGCGCCCCCAGGACAGCGACTTGTTCTTCTCGTTGGCGTAGAGCTTGTCCATCGTCAGGAACAGGTCCTCACGCTCGTAGCCGGGCTGCTCCTGCTCGCGCGTCATGATGATCGCGTCCTCGGGGCAGACCTGGACGCACAGCTCGCAGATGATGCACGCCTGCAAATCCAGCGTGAAATCATCGGCATAGCCGCGCTTCTTGCCCGTGTGCGGCGACTCGCGCTTGACCGCCTGCTTGATGCTGATGACCGCCGAAGGGCAGATGCGCTCGCACATCAGGCAGCCGATGCACGCCTCGTCGCCCTCCGCGTCGTGCACCAGCGCGAAGCTGGCCCGGATGCGGGGCGCGCGCACGCGGCGCACCTCGGGGTACTCCACCGTGGTGGGCGTGCGGAACAGGTTGCGGACGCTGAGGCTCAGCGCCCGGAGCGTGGTGTGGACGTAGCTCATCAGGCCCCCTCCACCAGGTGGACCCACAGCGCGGCCGCCATCAGCACGACCAGGCTCGCCGGCACCAGGAAGCGCCAGCACAGGTTCATCATCTGGTCGGTGCGGAAGCGCAGCAGCGTCCAGCGCAGCCCCAACGTGATCGTCCACAGCACCACCGTCTTGAGCACCATCCAGTGCAGGCCGGGCGCGCCGGGGCCATCCCACCCACCGAAGAACAGCGCGGCGCCCAGGGCGGCGACGACGATCGAGTGGACGTACTCGGCCATGTAGAACAGGCCGAACTTCATCCCCGTGTACTCGGTGGTCGGCCCCGACACGAGCTCGGACTCGGCCTCGGGCGTGTCGAAGGGGATGCGGTTGTTCTCGGCCATCGACGCCACGAAGAAGATCGCGAAGGCCGCCAGCCCGATGCCGAAGGGCCGGCCGATGAACCAGCCGTGATCGCGCTGATACTCGACGATGCCCGACACGCTCATCGTGTCCGCCAGCAGGATCGGGATGGTCGTCGCCAGGAGCAGGGGGACCTCGTAGGAGATGGCCTGCGCGACCGCCCGCATGGCGCCGAGGAGCGCGTACTTGTTGTTGCTCGCCCAGGCGCCGATCCAGACCGGGAAGACCATCAGGCCCGAGACCGCCAGGACGTACAGAACGCCCACGTCCAGGTCCGACGCGAGCAGGCCCGGCGAGAAGGGGATGACCGCGGCCGTCGCCAGCGCGAGGGCCACCGTCAGCGGCGGGGCCAGGTTGAAGAGGATGCGGTCCGCCGCGGCGGGGACGATGTCCTCCTTCTGCAGCAACTTGAGCGCGTCCGCGATGGGCTGCAGCAGCCCCACGAAGCCCACGCGCGTCGGCCCCAGCCGGCTCTGCACGCGGCCCGCGAACTTGCGCTCGATCCAGGTCGCCCAGGCGGTGCAGGTCATCAGCACCGTGACGACCACCACCGCGTACAACGACGCGTGAAGCCAGGGGTTCACCGGTCGGCCTCTCCCATGATCGGGTCGAGCGATCCCAGGATCGCCACCGCGTCGGCCACCACGTGGCCCGGCAGCAGGTAGGGGATCGCCGCGAGCGCGTGCAGGCTCGGGGGGCGAATCTTCAGGCGGTAGGGGCTGGCGAAGCGGTTGTCGCCGCCGCCGATGACGTAGGTGCCGAGCTCGCCGCGCGGCGTCTCGGTGCCCACGTACACCTGGCCGTCCTTGATGCGCGTCTGCACCGGCAGCTTGATGGGCTTGGTGCCACAGATGGGGCCCTCGGGCACGTCGTCGATCAGCGCGCGCGCGATGCGGATGCTCTCGCGCATCTCGCGGACGCGCACCCGGTAGCGGGCTGCGCAGTCACCGTCGGGATCGGTGAAGACCTGCAGGTCGGTCTTCTCGTAGACGTGGTAGGG
>CALBMW010000290.1 GCA_937896275.1 uncultured Myxococcales bacterium | reverse complement strand
CAGGAGACTCTGCAGGCCCAGGAGACTCTGCAGGCCCAGGAGACTCTGCAGGCCCGGGAAGCTCTGCGCGAACCCGCCTGCGCCCAGCGCGGCCGGCGCGGCGCCGAGCATCGCCCACGTGGTCTCGCCGCTGACGAAGCCGACGAGAGACAGGATCACCGCCCAGCGCGACTCCACCAGCAAGCCCGCGAGCACCAGCAGCCCGGCGCCGGGGCCCGACTGAAGGAAGACGGCGGCCAACGCTCCGAGCCACGCTCCGAGCGTCCCGGGCACGGCGGCGCCGAGGTGCGACGCGGCTTCGACGGCCGAGGCGCCCGAGGCAGCCCAGGCGCCCTCACTGGCCCAGGCTCCATCACTGGGCAGTCCGCCGACGCTCCCGCCCAGCGAGTGTGCGGCGAGCGTGGCGATCCATGTCACGAGCACGAATGGGGTGCACAGCGCGGGCAAGCCGAGCGAACGCTCGAAGATCGCGCGCACCCACGAAGCGACCGCCACCGTCAGCAGCGAGAACACCGCGAGCCGCAGCGCGAAGGCCACCGACACGTCCGCCTGTGATCCGAGCGCGAGCCCGACCAGCAAGCCGTTGAAGGCATAGAAGCCTTCACCGATCTGCGTCCTCGGCCGGCGCAGCGCCCGCGCCCACAGGTCGGCGCCCAACAGCCCGAGCAGGCCCGACGCGCCCTGAGCGGGGGTCGCGAGCGTCGCGCTCAGGAACAGGGCGCCCGACAGCCGGCTGCGCCCGAACAGGATCATCGCGTAGGGTCGGGTCACCCAGGTCACGCACGCGATGAGCGTCGACGTCACGCGAACGCTCGCCGCCCTCGTGGTCCCCGTCGACGCGCGCGCCGTTCGAACGCTCGCCGTGCGCGCGCTCGTTGTGTGTTCGTTCGCCCCCGCGAGGGGGTCCTTGGCCGCGGCTTCAGCTCTTGCGGAAGCGGGCAGGCAGATGCTCAGCGCGCTTGACATCGTCCAACTCCTCCGCGCGGCGGATCAGATCCACCTCGCCATCGCGGCCGATCATGATCATCGCGGGCCGCAGCCGAATGAACTGCATGGACTGGGTGACGTTGTAGGCGCCGACCGGGCGCACCACGAGCGCGTCCCCGATCTCGAGCGGCGGCAGCAGCACCGAGGGGCGCACCACGTCGATGTTCATGCAGAGCGGACCGTAGACGACGGTGTCTTCGAGCATTCCCCCGCGGTCGACCACGGGCAGCACGTCGTGCCGGTACCAGAAGCTCGTGAAGAGCACGTTGACGCCGGCATCGATGACGACGCTGCGCGCGCCGTTCGCGAGGCGCTTGTTGGCGACGACGCGGGTGATGAGCGAGCCGGACTCGTCGACCATCGAGCGCCCCGTCTCGAGCAGGAGCGTCGGCAGCTCGTCGGGGGGGAAGCCCGCGCTCAGCAGCGCGTCGGCGATGGCTTCGGCGTAGTCGTCGACCGGCGGCGTGCTGTCGGTGCCGGGCGCGTACTGGGCGTGCAGCGTGGCGCGCGAGGCGAAGCCCCCGCCGAGGTCGAGCGTTCGCACGGGCACGCCGGTCTCGCGGCGCACGTCGATCGCGAGTTGCGCCAGGCGGGCCGCCGCGCGGCCGTAGGCCTGCGGGTCGAGGATGAAGGTGCCGACGTGGCAGTGGAGCCCCTCCAGCTCGAGGTGACCCCCGGCGTGCAGGCGACGGATGGCGCTGAGGGCCTCGCCGTTGTCCAGGTTGAAGCCGAAGCGATCCCATCGCGGGTGTACGCCCGTGTCCATGTTGAGGCGCAGGGTCACGGGCACCTTGCGGCCCAGCTCGCGGGCGATCTGCTCGGCCGCGTAGAGCTCGTCGTAGTGATCGAGGTGCACCTTGCTGCCATCGGCGAGCGCATTCTTCAACGCCGGCAGCGGCTTGTACGGACCGTTGAACAGGATCTGGGTCGGCGGCACGCCGTTGCGCAGCGCCAGCTCATACTCCACCTCGGACACGACCTCGGCCCAGGCCCCCTCGTCGTGCATGACCATGCAGATGGCGTCGAGGTAGTTGGTCTTGTAGCTCCAGGCGAACTGCACCTTGGGGTAGCGCAGGTCGAAGGCGCGCCTGACCTCGCGGACGCGCTGTCGCAGGCGTCGCTCCGAGAACACGAACAGGGGCGATCCGAAGCGTTCGAGGAGCTCGGTGAGCGACACGCCGTCGATGCGCTCCAGGCTGTGACGGCTCGGGCCGCGGCCGTGCTTGTTCGCCAGGCTGTTGATGTGCTGGATGATGGTCGGCTTGACGTAGGGCATGTGGCTCATCGGAGCACCTCCGGGCGCGCGGGCTTGTGCAGCTCGCCGGTCGTGGTCAGGGACTGGAAGTCGTCCATCAGGCAGATCTGGTCGACGCTGTTGCGCAGGAACAGCACGCCCGCCGGCGCGGGCGGCAGCGGCTCGACCGTGTGGCCGAGGGCGAGCTGGACCGTGAGCCAGGGCAGGTTGCGGCCCGCGCCGACGGACAGGTAGATCCAGGCCGGGAAGCGCGGGTTGATCTCGATGAGGTACAGGCCGCCGTCGTCGTGGGCCTTCATCACCTCGATCTCGCAGGGGCCGCGCCACTTCAGTCGGGCCACGGTGTCGGCGACGAAGGCATCGAGCGCGGGGTCGCACACGGTGACGCCTCCCCAGGCCTTGCCCTTGTCGGTGAGCTGCATCTTGCGCATGGCGACCTGACCCATGACGCCGCCCTGGCCGTCGCCCACGCAGGCGACGTCGAACTCGGTGCCGGGCACGAACTGCTGCACGATGACCGGCAGGCCCCACTTGCTCGCGAGGCGGTCGAAACACATGCGCACGTCGAGCGGCGTGTGGGCCAGGTAGGCGTCGTAGAACTGCCCCTTCACCATCACGGGGAAGTCGAGCGTCTCGCGCAGCGTGTCGATCTTGGCCGGATCGGTCAGGACGACGCTCTTGGGCACCGGGATGCCGAGCCGCTCGGCCAGGACGTCGAAGCTGGCCTTGGAGCGCAGCTTGAGCTGAGCCTCGTCGGGCAGCAGCAGGTGCACGCCGAGGTCGCGGAGGGCGTCCTGGATGCGCAGGTAGGCCGACAACTCCGAGTCCAGGCAGGGGATGAGCACGTCGATCGGCCGCTGCGTGCAGATGGCCTCGAGGCGCGTCAGCAACACATCGGCGCCCTGCGAAGGGAAGGGCATCAGGTAGACGTCATCGGCGACGTCGGCCATGTAGTTGCCCGGGTCGAGCACGTCGTAGGCCAGGCCCACGATGTGACAGTCGGTGTTCGCCGCGGCGCAGCCGGCCCGGATCGAGCGGATGACTGGGACGCCGGGCGCGGGGTTGTCGGTGGCGTTGAGGCCGGTGACGGCGATGGTGAGCGACATCACACGGCCTCAGTCGGGGGCGTGTCGGAGGCCACCAGGCGCAGGTCGCGCAGGCGCAGCAGGAACTGCTCGACGTCCTGGGCGGCGGTGCGCCCGTCGAGCTCGAACTCGTCGACGAGCACCGCGGGCAGCCCGTCCGGCGCGGCGCCGGCGATCAGCGAGCGCAGCAGCAGGGTGCCGGTGCTGCTCAGGCTGTAGGTGCTGCCGGTGCGGGTGTCGAACAGGAAGCCGTTGTCGCTGAGGGCGAGGTTGTCGAACATGGCGTGCCTCCGATGGTTTGGTGTACGACCAGGGAGGTTTGCGACGGGCGTGCCATGGGTCGCGTATCAATGATTACGCTGGGTTAGCTGGCATCGGGCCGCTGGCAGGTGCAGATTCCGCAGCAGCAATGCGGAATCCGCGCGCGGGATCGTGTAATGCGTTGCCAACATTCGCGCGCGGGAGGCCGCTCCGCGGCGCGCGGAGCGGCCTCGCGAGGTGCTAGGCTGTGTGGCCGACGACCTGGAGTTCGAGCATTGGCGTTCCAGCACGAGAAGAGACACGCCCGCCGCATCCTGTCGGGCATCGAAGACGGCAACCTGCGAGCGAGCGAGCTGCGCACTCTCGTCGATGAGGCCGATCCGGCGCTGATCTACTTCATCTTCGGCTGGATCCGGGCCCACTACCCGGCCGACCACCCGGCCTCGGACGGCGTCCTCGGGCGCCTCGTCGAGTTGGGCACGGACAACCCCGCGTTGGCGAGCAAGCTGAAGGAGGGTCAGGCCGACCCGCTCGTCGAGTGGTTCGACGACGCCTACACGTATCGCGATCTGAAGGCGACGGCGTTCATCGATCTGATCGTGGAGAAGCTCGAGGGGTAGGCGCGCGCCGTGCCCGCGGGAGGCGCCGCGAGCCGTGCCAGGTGATTCTCGCGGGTGACGCTCGTGGCCCGCCCTCGAGGGCTCCCGCGGGGACCCGGGCGTTCATGAGGCCTCGTCCGGCGCCTCGGACGCCACGCGCGCGAGGCCGGCGCCGACGCTGGTGAACGCTGCGCCCGTGACGACGCGCTCGGCGCCGAATCGCTGGTCGAACAGGGCACGCACGCACGGGACGAAGCTGGTGCCGCCGGTCAGGAAGACGCGGTCCACCTGTGCGGCCTCGAGCCCGGCCGCCTCGAGTGTTCGATCGACGGCGGCGGCGATGCGGGCAACGTCGTCCGCGATCCAGGCCTCGAAGTCCGCGCGCCGCACCGTCGCGGCCAGGTCGATCGGCCCGTCGCGAAACACGAGCGGCGCCGAATCCGCGTGAGACAACCCCACCTTGCAGGCCTGCACCGCCTGGTGGAGCTGAAACCCCAACTCCGCGCGCACCAGGTGCAGCAGGGCCTGCAGGCGCTCGGGCTGCTCGGCGTCGGCGGTCAACTGCACCAGCAGCTCCATCGTCTTGCGGTCCTTCATGAAGGACAGCCGATGCCATTGCTCGACGTTCTCGTAGAGCCACTGCGGGATCGGCATGCTCTGCTGGCCGCGCCCCCGGTAGCGGCTGCCGTAGCCCAGCGCCGGGGCGACCACGCGGCGCACGAGGCGCGCGTCGAAGACGTCGCCCGCGACGTCGACGCCGTCTGTGGCCAACACCTCGCCGCCGCGCCGCCCACCGCGCACCCCGGGGCCGACTCGCAGCAGGCAGAAGTCGCTGGTGCCGCCGCCGAAGTCCGCGATCAGCACCACCTCGTCCCGTGTGAGGTGGGCTTCGTAGGTGTGGGCCGCGGCGACCGGCTCGAAGGCCAGCCGCAGGTCGGTGAAGCCGGCCGCCGCCATGCCGGCCCGGAGGCGCTTGACCGCCAGGGCGTCAGCCTCAGCCCCCTCGGGGCCCGCGAAGTGAACCGGCCGCCCCGCCACCGCGCGATCGCCCAGCGGCCCCAGCGCCTCCTCGGCGCGCGCCCGCAGCGCACGCAAGAAGCAGCCGAGCAAATCCGCCAATGAATACCGACGGTTGTGGATGCTTGTGCCCTGGAACGACGCCTGTGTGAGGAAGGTCTTGAGCGACTTCATCAGCCGACCTTCGCCCTCCTCGACGAAGGCGTCGATCGCGTCGGGTCCCGCCTCGGCCTGCGGTGGGCCCCCGCTCCCCGCTTCCGGCGGCCGGAAGTAGAGCAGTGAGGGGAAGGTCTCGATGTCCGAGGCTCGGCCCAACGCCGCGATCACCTCCGCGGTGGAGAAGCGCGCCAGGCGCGTGCGCCCGTCCGCGTCACAGACGGCGACCGTGCTGTTCGTCGTGCCGAAGTCGATGCCCACGGCGTGCGGCTGCGGGGAGCGCATGGAGGGCCTCCGGTCGGGGCGGGCTGTGCGGGGCCGGGACTCTGCCAGAACTCCATCGGTCGGCGCGAGCGCGGTCGTCCCCGCCGACCCCGCGGCGGTGCTCTGCACGGTGGTGAAGGCCTTCGCGACCCCAAGAGCCTCGCCACAGAATCGTTCAGCGTCGCGCACTTGGCTGCGACCTCGCTCACACCGAGCGATCACGGAACTGTGACCATCACATTGCTACGACAGAGCTACGGTTCGATCAGCACGGAGCCCAGGAGGGTCCATGATCCCCGCGCCAGCCTCGATTCCAGTCCAGCCCCCGGCTCGCACCAAGCCACGCTTGCGCGGCGTCTCTCATCAGGTCGCCGCGGTCGTCGCGCTGATTGGGGGCGTCCTGCTGGTCGCGAGCACCCACTCGCGCCGCGCGTTGCTGGCGACTGTGGTCTACGCCGCCAGCCTCACGGCGCTCCTCGGGATCAGCGCCGCGTATCATCGCCGCCACTGGCCGCCCGGTCCGCTCAGGTGGATGAAGCGCCTGGATCATTGCGCGATCTTCGCGCTGATCGCCGGCACGTGCACGCCGCTGTGCCTGCTGGCCCTGGAGCCTGCGGCGGGCGCGCGCCTGCTGTGGCTGATCTGGATCGGGGCGGCGGTCGGGATGCTGCGATCGGTGTTCTGGGTGTCTGCGCCCAAGCCCCTGTCGGCCTCCCTGTACGTCGTCTTGGGGTGGCTGGTCCTGATGGAGTGGCGGGGCCTGTCCGAGGGCCTCGGCGGCGCGGGGCTGGCGTGGTTGCTCGGCGGCGGCGTGGCCTACACCGTGGGCGCGGTCGTCTACGCGCTGCGCCGGCCCGATCCGCTGCCGACGGTCTTCGGATTCCACGAGGTCTTCCACGTCTTCGTCATCGCCGCCGCCGCCTGTCACTTCGTGATGGTCGTGCGCTTGGTGTGACGCCCGCCAGCGGAGATGCTCGCCTCGCCCCCGCCGCACCGCAGGGTCAAGGCGTCGCGGTGCCCCCGCGTCGGTAGAAGACCCAGGACCGGAAGGTCCAGAAGCCCAGGCTGGCCGTCCACGCCATCAGGGGCTCGTCGGCGTGATCGGTGCGCAGCACGACGCCCAGGCCGTCCGTGGCCGCGCGCCGCATGAGCTCGGTGATGAGCGCCCGCCCCACCCCGCGCCCGCGCGCTTCGGCCAGCACGCCGAAGCCGCGGACCGCCCACGCGTCGTCCTCGCGCCGCGCGGAGAGCGCGCCCACGGGGCTCCCATCGACCCAGGCCACCTGCACCCACGCCTCGGGATCGGTGAGCTCGTCCAGCGTCGCGGTGGGGGGCGGCCATCGGTCGGCCTGCGCCGCGCGCAGCAACGCCAGCGCGGCCTCGGCGTCGGCGGGCGGACCGAGGCGCGCGGATCGGAAGGCCCGCGGCACGTCCTCGGGACCGCCGTCCCATCGCTGCAGGAAGACCATCGCGGCCAGCTCGAAGCCACGGTGCTCGAGGAACTTGCGCACGCGCGACTGTCCCGCGTCGCAGCTGGCCAGCAGCTCGGCGCGATCCTCCGCGAGCCGTTCGTAGAGCGCCCCGCCCGCCCCGCGCCGGCGACACCGGGGCGGCACCCTCACCTCGACCACCGTCGCCGTGCCGAGGAGTCGCCGCCAGCCCACGCCGCATGGCTCGCCGTCGTCGCCGACCGCCACGAAGGCCTCGCCCGCCATCACGTCGGCGGCGTCCACTGGCACGGCCATCGGATCCTGGGCCACGACTTGGTCCAGGCACCGCGCGACGGCGTCGAGCCCCACGTCCTGGGCGGGCACGATAAACACCGCGGCATTGTAGGGGCGCGGCGAGGTCGGGGCCACGCCCGTTGAGCGCCCGTCACCGCGACGCCTGCGACCCCCCATGAGGGCGCGCGCGTCGGCCAGCCGACGACTGGAGCCCAGACCGCGGGCGGGGGCTGCTAGACTCACCGCCCATCCCGGAGGTGCCCTGCCCGTGCGCGAGCCCGCCCTGCCCGTCCCGCCCCGCCAGTTCGACGAACCCGCAGCGCGCCCGGCCCGCCGCCGTCCGCTGCCCGTCCGGCCGCTGCACGTTCGACTCGCCGTCCGGCTCGATCCGGCCGAGGCACGCGTGACCGGCACCGTCAGCCACATCATCGAGGCGCTGGGCGCCGGGGTCGCGTCGCTCCCCTTCGACGCCGCCGATCTGGTGGTCACCGCGGCCCACCTGGGCGAAGAACGGGCGCCCTGCGCGGTCTTGGCCCACGCCGACGGCGTCCACGTCACCCTGCCCCGCGCCCTCGACGCGGGCGAACGCGCCACGGTCACGCTGACCTTCGAGGCGCGCCCGACCGCCGGCCTGTTCTTCGTTCGGCCGCGCCACCCCGACGTGCACCGCGTGCAGGCCTGGACGCAGGGTGCGATGGAGGATCATCACCACTGGTTCCCCTGCTTCGACGCCCCGCATCACCTGGTCACCACCGAGGTCGAGGCCACCGTGCCCGAGGGTCTCCGCGCGGTGTCCAACGGCGTGGCAGTGGCCGACGAGGGTGAGCCCGCGGGGCAGGGCTGGCGCGTCTTTCGTTGGAGCCACGACACGCCCCACGCCCTCTACCTGCTCACCCTGGTCGTCGACCGGCTCGAGGCGGTCCGCGACGATCGCGGCCCGGTCCCGCTGGTGCACTACGTCGAGCCGGGCCGCGCCGACGACGCGCGCGCCCACTTCGCCCGGCTGCCCGAGATGATCGCGTTCTTCGGCGAGGCCACCGGGCGCCCCTACCCGTATCCACGCTATGGCCATGTATTTCTTGAGGATTTCATGTGGGGTGGCATGGAGAACACCACCCTCACCAGCCTGACCGAGGCGGTCTTCGTGCCGGCGGCGCACGTCGCCGAGCAGGACGTCGAGCGCCTCTACGCGCACGAGCTGGCGCATCAGTGGTTCGGCGATCTGATCGCGCCGCGCGGCTGGCCCGAGATCTGGCTCAACGAGTCCTTCGCCACCTACTTCGAGTGCCTGTGCATGGGGGCCCTCGACGGTCACGACGACTTCGTGCGACGCATGCGCGGCGAGCGCGACAGCTACCTGGGCGAGGCCCGCGATCGTTACGCGCGGCCGGTGGTGACGCGCACCTACGCGCACCCCTACGTGCTCTTCGACAAGCACGCCTATGAGAAGGGCTGTTTGGTCCTGCACACGCTGCGCGACCAGCTCGGCGACGACGCGTGGTGGCGCGGCCTCAGGCGGTACGTGAGCGAGGCGGCGGGCACGGCGGCCGAGACGGCGACGCTGCGGCGCTGCTTCGAGGACACGAGCGGCCAGGATCTGACCGACTTCTTCGAGCACTGGGTGTACGGGGCGGGCCACCCGCGGGTGCAGATGGAGTGGCGCCACGACGCCCGCGTGGGGCTGGAGCTGACGCTGGTGCGCCAGGACGACGGGGCCCACCGGCTGGACCTGCCGATCATGGCGCGCGTCGGCGACCGCCTGGTGACGTGGCGGGTGCCCCTGCTCGACGGCCGTTCGCGCCTGCTGGTTCCCTTGGACGCGCCGCCGGGCTGGGTCGCCGTGGACGCTGCGGAGGCGTGCCTGGTGGAGGTCGACGAGGATCGGGAGGCCGACGCCACGCTGCGGGCGCGCCTGGCCGACGCCGAGGCGCCGATCGCGCTGCGCGCCCGCACGGCGCGGCTGTTGGGGCGGCGCGGCCACGTCGCTCACACCGCGGCCCTCGCGGCCAGCGCGATCGCGGACGAGGCGCTGACGGTCCGGATCGAGGCGGCGCGGGCCCTGGGCGAGCACCGCAGCGACGGCGCGCGGGAGGCCTTGGGGGCCATCGCGGCGGGGGACGCCCCCTGGCGAGTGCGCGAGGCGGCCGGCGCGGCCCTTGGCGTCGGCGGCGATGGCCGCTTGGTCGGCACCTTCGAGGCCCTGTTGCGCGGGACCGACAGCTCCAAGCTGCGCGCCGGCTTGCTCCGCGGGCTGGGTCAGGTCAAGGACGCCGCCGCGCTGCACCTGCTGCGCAAGTGGCTCGACGTGCCGTCCCCGCGCGACACGGTGGCCGCCGCCGCGGTGCGCGCGCTGGCGGCGCAGGAGGACGCCTTGACCTTCGACGAGCTGGCCCTGCGCGCCGAGGC
>CALBMW010000289.1 GCA_937896275.1 uncultured Myxococcales bacterium | reverse complement strand
CGTCAGAGACGAGGCGACGCATCCACGCGACGCGCACCTCGCCCGGGATGGGCTCGCCCGGAAGGGTCCCGACCACCACGGTGAGACGGACGCACAGGCCCCGCGCGAAGGCGCACAGGCGCAGGTGCCCGTGGTGTGGGGGCAGGAACTTGCCGAGCACGAGCGCGTGCGGCGCGAGGGTCGTCGGGGTGTCCGGGCGCGAAGTCATCGAGTCAACGGGCGATCGCGACGCGCGCGTAACGCTCGAGCAGGTCATCGAGATCGCTCGGCCATCGAACGTCCGTGCCCGCCAGCGCAGCGTCGAGGCGGGCACGATCGAAGTGGACCCCCGTCGCCAGGAACAGGTCGAGGCCGCGCAGCCGGCCACTGCCCGGGCCCACGGCGCGGCGCAGACCCAGCCAGGCCGCGGCCGCCTCGACGCCCACGGGCGGGCTCGCGGACGCGCGGGAGCGCCAGACCGACTCATCCACCGTGTCGAGCGTCACCCCGGCTCGTCGGATCGCTTCGTAGAGTTGATCGACGGTCGCGCCCCCGCCGGGATGCGCCAAGTGGAAGGGTCCGGTGGCCTCCACCGCCACCAGCCGGGCCAGCGCGCCGGCGGCGACGTCGACCGGCGTCACGTCGAAGCGCAGGGCCGGCGGCGCGGCCGGCACGCACCTTAGGGCGGCGAGGCCGCGGAGGGCGAGCGTCAGCTGGTCGCGGTCGCTCCCCCGCCCCGTTCGACTGTCGCCTGTCAGCAGGCCGAGACGGTGCGTTGCGAGGGGCACACGGCCCGCCGCGTGGTGAGCCACCATCTCGGCCGCCCACTTGGTGCGCGCGTAGCCCCCGAAGACACGCGTGGCGCGCTCGGGGTCGTCGTACTCGCGGACGATGCCCGCCGCGCGATCGCCGGCGACGAAGACGCCGAGCGTCGACACGTGGTGCAGGTGCTTCGGCCGCGCGGTGCAGGAGAAGCGCAGGATGTTGCGAACGCCGCCCACGTTGGTCGCGCTCAGGGCCGCCTCCGAGCGCACCATGTCGACCTCGGCCGCGGCGTGAACGACCGTGGCCACCGAACGCTCCAACCGAGCCCGGACGCCCGGGCTGAGGCCCAGATCGGGCCGACCGACGTCGCCCGCCACGACGGTCACGCCGGCCGGCACGCGTCCGCCCAGCCTGTCGCTCAGGCGGGCGTGAGCGGCGCCGTCGTCGGGCGCGCGCACCAGACAGATCAGCGGCCGATCGACGGCAGACCGCAGCGCCACCAGCAGCGGACCACCGAGGAAGCCGGTGGCGCCGGTGAGCAGCAGGGCGCCGTCGGCTGCGCCTTGCTCGGTGGGGCGCGGCAAGACGTAGGGCGTGCGGGCCGCGCGCCGGAGGGCGGTGACGTCGCCCGCGTCGTGGGTCGGCGCGACGGGCTCGCCGCCCGCA
>CALBMW010000288.1 GCA_937896275.1 uncultured Myxococcales bacterium | reverse complement strand
CGTCCCGCGCGGGGTCGGCGGCGGCGGGGAAGCCTGGCGCTCACCCGGCGCGGCGGTGGCCGGCTACGAGAAGCTGCCTGCGGGCGAGGATCCGCGGATCGGGCTGCCGACGGCGGCCGACGGTGGCCCCGGGCGGCGCCCTCTCGACGACGCCACGCGCCAGTCGATGGCCGACTTCGGTCGCGACGCCCTGTTGCGGGTGACCGCGCCCGCCGGCGCGGGGGACGTCGACGTGCCGGCGCGTCGGCTCAGCGTGCAGCTGCCCGCGGCGGGGGCCGCGCTCTCCGGGCGCTCCGTGCCCGTGCGAGGCACGACGGCGCCAGGCAACAAGGTCTTCCTCAACGGGGCCGAGGTGATCGTCGACGCCGAGGGTCGCTTCGCTGGGGCCGCCGAGCTGGGTGAAGGCCAGGCCGAGATCGAGGTGCGGGCCGTCGATCCGCAGGGCAACCGCGGCGTCATTCGGCGTCCGGTCACCGTGCCCGACAGCCAGTGGTTCGTGCTCGCGCTGGGCGAGGGCCTCACCGGGCCCATCGACAACGAGCTCGACGGGGTGGATCCGAATACGCGCGTGACCGCCGGGGATGCCGTGTATTTCCACGGGCGTGCGGTCGGATACCTCGAAGGTTGGATGAAGGGCAGTGAGATCCTCGGCGGCATCTGGGATCGGTACGAGGTGACGGCCCAGGTCGACACCGCGCGGCGCAGCACCTACGAGGCCTACTTCCGCCAGCTGATCGACCCCGAGACCTTCTACCCCGTCTATGGCGACAGCGCCGACGAGGTGAAGAACGTCAACACGCGCGGGCCACTCTACGTGCTGATCAAGGCCGACCAGAGCACGCTCACGGTCGGCAACTTCCAGTCGGGGTTCAAGGGCGTCGAGCTCTTCAACTACGACCGCGCGCTCTACGGCGCGTCGGTGGCGCTCGACGAGAAGTCGGGGGACTTCCGCCATGAGATCAAGGGCTTCGCGGCGGATCAGGATCTGGCTGAGCGCCACGCCTACATCGAGCTGCGCGGCACGGGGGGCTCGCTCTACTACCTGCCGCACCGCGAGCTGGTCGAGGGCTCGGAGCGCATCTACCTCGTCGAGCGGGACCGCCTGACGGGCATCGAGCGGAGCCGCCGGGCGCTGGGGCGCGACAGCGACTACACGATCCGCTACGCGGACGGCCGGTTGCTGATGAAGGGGCCCGTGTCGAGCGTGACGCAGGACGTCTTCGGCAGCGGGCCGACGCCCCAGCCGGGCGGTGAGGTGCTCGACGGCCACCCCGTCTACGTCGCGGTCGAGTACGACCACCGCGACCCGCGCAGCGACGGCGACGCCGCCTACGGGGTGCACGTGCGCGAGAGCTGGAACGACAAGGTCAGCCTGGGCGGCGGCTACGTGCGCGAGGGCAGGGGAGACGACGGCCTGCCCGACTACGAGCTGTGGGGCGCGGAGCTGCGGCTCCACCACGGGCGCCGGACGCGCATGGAGGCCGAGGTCGCCCAGAGCAACAGCACCAACGCCGAGAACCTGTTCAGCGAGGACGGCGGCCTGACCTTCAGTCCCTTCAACGACCGCGACGGCGCCCAGGACAACGGCACCAGCTTCCTGCTGCGCGGCGGTCTGGAGATCGACGACGTCATCGGCAAGGGCGACCGCGACCATTGGTACACCGAGGGCTACTGGCAGTATGTCGGCGCCGGCTTCTACAGCGGAGGCACCATCCAGCAGCAGGGCCTCGAGAAGTACGGCGGCCTCACGCGCTACTGGATCGACGCGCACCACAGCCTGCGCCTGCAGCACGACGGCATCGCCGCCGACGAGCCCGAGACGCAGGGCGCGGCCCTCTTCCAGGGCTTTCGCCGCGACGTGACGCGCGCCGGCTACGCCTGGGAGGACGGCGCGCTGAAGGTGGACACGGAGTTCGTTCACACTGACGCCGACGAGGGCGCTCCGGATGGGGCCTTCGTGACGGACGCGCTCAACGGCGCCTTGACCTGGAAGATCGACGAGCGCTGGACCGCGCTGCTCGAGCAAGAGGCGATCGTCCGGGGCGACACGCGCCTGCACGACAGCACGGCCGATCTCTTCGCAACGACGGCCGGCGCGCGCTACCGGCTGACCGAGGCGCTGCAGATCGAGGCCATCGAGTCGCTGCGCTGGTCGGGCGACAACGCCACGCAGATCGGGCTACGGAGCGAGATCGACGAGCGGCACACGGTCTACGCCAACCAGCGCTTCGCCGAGAAGGACGACCAGCACAGCAGCACCACGGTGGTGGGGGCCGAGGAGCGCTTCGGCGGCAAGGAGAGCGGCCGCGCTTATGGCGAGTATCAGCTCGAGGCCGGCGCGCTCGGCGAGCGCAACCGCGCCGTCCTCGGGGTGGCCCGGCGCACCCCGCTGGTGCCTGGCCTGATCCTCGACGTGGGCTACGAGCGCAGCCAGGTGGTGGGCGGCTACAGCGGCGAGTTCAGCACCGACGCCGTGTCCCTGGGGGTGGAGTGGCTGGACAGCGATCGGGTGAAGGTCACTGGCCGCTACGAGCTGCGCTATGAGGACAACGACGAGGACTTCGGGCGTCGCGACCGGATGCAGGCGCTCGCGCTCAGCGGGCTCAGCTTCAAGCTGCACCCCGATCTGACGCTGCTGACGCGCCTGAACTACGCGACCACCCTGGATCTGGAGTTCGACGCGACCGAGGCGGAGCTGATCGAGGCCAGCGTGGGCCTGGCCTATCGGCCGATCCACCAGAACTGGCTGATCGTGATCGCCAAGCTCACCAAGCGCTTCGAGCAGCGGCCCATCGACGTCGCGCTGCAGCTCCCCGAGCGCGAGGAGAGCGACGTCGTCTCGTTGGTGCCGATCCTGGAGTTGGGCTACGGCTTCCAGCTCGTCGAGAAGGTGGCCTACAAGCGCATGGCCGTGCGTGTGGCGCAGATTCCGACCGTGGTGAGCCACACCGTGCTGTCGATCAACCGCCTCAACTACCACCTGACGCGCACCTGGGACGCCGGCGTCGAGTACCGCCTGCTGCGGACGACGCTGTCGCAGGGCACGCTGCACGGCGCGCTGCTCGAGGTGAACTATATCCTGCAGCGCCACGTGCGCCTGGGCGTGGGCTACAACTTCACCTCGTTCTCGGACGATGAGTTCGCGCGCCTCGACGAGGATCACGGGGGGCCGTTCTTCCGCGTCGTCGGGCAGTACTAGCGCCGCGGCGAGACACGAGGGCCGCGTCAGATCGGCCCGCTGAACACCCGCTTGAGGATCCCCAGCCGCTCTTCCTCGGACCAGCCGTCGCTGTCGAGCAGCGCGCGCACGCGGTCGATCACCTGTGCGACCCGATCCTCGTGTTGTTCCGTGGACTTGCGTGGTCCCTCGTCGCCCGATCGGCTGCGGCCGCGGCGCGCGCGCAGGGCGCCCATCGAGGCCACGTCGGCGGCCTGCGCGGCCTCGGGTGCGGTGGGATCGAGGGTGTCGGTGTCCAGGGCGCGCGCGAAGGGGGCCCCGTCGCCCTCCAGCCAGCCGAGGTAGGCGCGCTCGGTGACGATGGCCTCGGCCTCCTTCACCCGCGCGTCGCGGTCGTCGCGCTGACCGGTGTGCGTCAGCTCGTGCGCCAGCAGAGCCTCGCCCGCGGCCGTGTCGGGGCGGAAGTGCTGGGGGTCGAAGAAGACCATTCGCCCGTGCGTGAAGGCCTCGGCGGCCACCGCCCGCGCCAGGGCGCCCGCCATCGGGCCGGCGAAGACCCGGGCCTGCGCGAAGTCGTGCCCGAAGAACTGCGCGAGGCGGCCGCGCACCGTGCCGTCGAGCGTGCGGGCCTCGTCCCGCAGACCCTCGATGATCCCGCCCTCGTCACCCGCGGCGAGGCGCTCGAACAGCGCCGCTGGCCCCGTGTCGCCGCCGCGCATCGAGACCCCGAGGTCGAGCTGCTCCACGCGGGCCGCGCGGGTCGCGAGCAAGGCGTCCGCGATGCGGTCGGCGAGCACGCGGCCCCGCCCGGCGATGTCGCCCACGCCCACGTCGACGTCGAGCGACACCTGGACCCGGTCCGCCCGCCCACGCAGCGCGCCCCTGACGGCGGCGTCGGCCAGCCGACCCTCGAGCACACTCGGCAGCTGCCGCAGGGCGGCGTTGACGAGCGCGGCGGCGCGCGGGCCGTGGCGACCCTCGAGGCCGGCGACGTCGACGTGACCGATCGTGATCGGCGCAGCCGACGGAGCCTGAGGGGCGGCCTTGGCGGCGGCGCCGCGCGGTCGGCGGGGCCTCTCTCGAACCAGCTCGGGCGGGACGCCGGCCAGCGCGAGTACGTCGGCGAGCGAACGCCCTGTCTCCTGCGCCACGACGACCGCCAGGCGCCGCAGCGCCGGATCGGGCAGGCCGCCCTGGCGCGCGTTCATCAGCGCCGCGACCGCGCCGTCAGGGTCCGTCGCGGGGTCCGTCGCGGGGTCCGTCGCGGGCGTCGGCGCCGGGGCCGCAGGGTCGAGCGCGAGCGCCGCGTCGCCCACGTCCATCG
>CALBMW010000287.1 GCA_937896275.1 uncultured Myxococcales bacterium | reverse complement strand
GATCGACCTCGCCGCGGCCCGCGAGCACCACGGCGATCCGCAGGCGTTCCTCGAAGTCGGCGGACTTCTCGTAGGTCTTGTCGAGCTCCTTCATGAGCGCCTTCGAGGCCTTCGGATCGGTGATCCGCGTCAGCAGACCGCGCGCCAGGACGCCGGTCGCACCGTCGTCGTGCATCGCGCCCCGGGCCCACTTGATCGCGCTCGCATCGGAGAAGGAGTCGAGGGCCGCCAGGGCCGCCACGTGCTCCGGCTCGGTGGGATCCTCGGCCAGGCCCGCCTCGATCACCTTCCACGCGGTCGCGCCGCCCTCGGCGATGAGCTTGCCACGGGCGGCCGTGCGTGCCTCGGGGCTCCCGTCCCGCGCCGCCGCCCCCACCCGCGTCAGCCAGTCCTTCTTCTTGGTGGCGTAAGCGCCCAGCACTCGATAGCCCAGCGTGCGCTCCGCCTCGTCCGCCGACTCCAGCAGCTTGACCAGCGCCTCCTCCGCCTGCTTCTTCAGGGGCTTGAGCGCCTTGTCACCGTCGGTCAGCGCCAACTCGAGCGCGCGCCCGCGCAGCCCGGCGTCCGCGTCCGCCAGCGCGGTGGTGATGGCGCCGACGCGATCCTCGCCGCCCAACTCCAGCTGGCCGTCGAAGAGGGCCGCGCGCACCAGCGGATCGCTGTTGCCTGCGAGATCCGCGTAGACCTCGCGCGCCTTGGGCGCCACGTCGTCGACCGAGGGCAGGCCGTCGCTCGGCGCCGCCTTGGCGGGGCGGGCGTGCGAACGGCTCGGGGCGCCGACGCAGAGGGCCAGCGCCAGCGTGGCGAGGGCGAAGGGGGGGCGGGCGCGGCGCGCGAGAATCATGCGTGTCCTCCTGCTCGGGCGGCAACGCGATAGCACAGCGCTCGACCGCCCATCAACCGCCGCGGCCACCACGGCTTGACAGCGCGCGCGCCGCCTTGTCAGGATCTGGCGGTCCCGGGCGGCCGCGCCGCTCACTTTCACGAGAAAATCCAAACCATTGGCCAACCTGCGAACGCGACGCCACCTCCCGCGACCCTGGCGGTCGGGCCTGCTCCTGCTGACGCTGGTCGGCTGCGTGAACCCCGCCGTGGACGGCGTGGCGGGGGTGGACTGCCTCACCGCCGGCGACTGCCCCGCCGAGCGCGCCTGCGTGGATGGCCGCTGCGGTGCCTGCGGTGAGGAGCGCTGCGACGGCTTCGACAACGACTGCGATGGGCGCGTGGACGAGGACTTCGACTTGCTCTCGTCGGCCGAGCACTGCGGCGCGTGCGGCGCGGTGTGCGCGGGGCGGTGCGTCGCCGGGACGTGCACCAGGCCCGACGCCGAGGTCGACGCGGCGCCCTGCGTGCCCGCGGGCGAGGAGCGGTGCAACGCGGTCGACGACGACTGTGACGGCACCATCGACGAGGGGACGCGCAACGCCTGCGACGCGTGCGGGCCGACCCCCGATGAGACCTGTAACGGCGCTGACGACGACTGCGACGGCAACACGGACGAGGGCCTGCTCAACGCCTGCGGCGCTTGCGGGCCAGCCCCCGACGAGACCTGTAACGGCGCCGACGACGACTGCGACGGCACCATCGACGAAGGCCTGCTCAACGCCTGCGGCGCCTGTGGGCCGGCGCCCGACGAGACCTGCAATGGCGCAGACGACGACTGCGACGGTCACGCCGACGAGGGGCTGCTCAACGCCTGCGGCACGTGCGGCGAGGTGCCCGCCGAGGCCTGCAACGGGGATGACGACGACTGCGACGGCGCCACGGATGAGGACTGGCCCACGGTCGGCGAGCCCTGCAGCGACGGCGCCGGCGTGTGCCGCGTCTTGGCGGTGGTGGGCTGCAACGAGGCCGGTGACGGGGTTGTGTGCCCGGCCGTGGCCCTGACACCCCAGGCACCCGAGGGCTGCGGCGACGGCGTCGACGAGGACTGCGACGGCACGATCGACGAGGGATTTGCGAGCATCGGCGACCCCTGCTCCGTGGGGGTCGGCGCCTGCCGCGTCGACGGCAACATGATCTGCGAGCCGGCCCTGCGCCAGAGCGTGCTCTGCGACGGCACGGCGCGCGCGCCGGTCGACGAGGTCTGCGATCAGCTCGACAACGACTGTGATGGGCAGCTCGACGAGGACTTCGATCTGCAGACCGACCCCGACAACTGCGGCGGCTGCACGAGCCCGGACGCCGACTTCGCGTGCACCCTGGCGAACGCCGTGCCGCGCTGCGAGGGCGGCCTCTGCGCGATCGGCGAAGACGACTGTCTGCCCGGTTTCCTGAACAACGACCTGCGCATCGACAACGGCTGCGAGTGCAACGCCGAGGCCATCGACGCGCCCGATGACACCTTCACGGACGCGAACTGCGATGGCGTGGACGGCGACGCGTCGCGGTCGATCTTCGTCGCGGTGGGCGCGGGGGCGGACGGCAACGACGGCAGCCTCAACGCCCCCCTGGCCACCTTCGAGGCCGCCGTCGCGATGGCGGGCCGCGAACCGCAGCGCCGGACGGTGCTGATGGCGCAAGGCGCCTACCCGATCGCGCGCACCGTGAGCGTGGCGGTGCCGCTGGTGGTGCACGGGGGCTACCGCTTCGACCCACGCGCGCCCGAGCAGCAACGATGGACGCGGGGGCCGCGCGCCGATCATCCCGTGGAACTGATCGCGCGGCCCGGGGCGACGCCGGCCCTGCGGGTGAGCGATCCGGGCGCCCTGTTGCTGGACGCGATTGTGCTCGTGGCGGCCGACGACGCCGATCCGGTGGCCATCGCCGCGCTCGGCTGCGGCTCGCTCGAGCTGCGCAACAGCGAGGTGCGCGTCGGCGCCGGCCACCCCGGCCCGGCCGGCGAGATCGCCTTCCGCACCCCGGACACCGGCGAGTTCGGTCGGGCCGGCGCCGTGTTCGCCGAACCAGGTGAAGGGGGCGCCAACCCTGCCTGCCCGTTGGACACCAACGGCGGGCGCGGCGGTCAAGGTGGCGGTGTCGTCGGAGGACCCTTCCCGCCGCCCACCGAGGGGCAGGCCGGGGCGGGTCCGGCCGGCGGGCCCGGGGGCGCGCCGGCCAGCGCGAGCCCCCCAGGACCCGCCGAGGCGGGTGGCTCCGCCCTCGTCAATGGCAGCCACGGGGCGCAGTGCATCGCGACGCCGGCCACGGGGCGGCTGGACTTGCTGACCGGCAG
>CALBMW010000286.1 GCA_937896275.1 uncultured Myxococcales bacterium | reverse complement strand
CTTGCTCGGACAACACGCGCGCCTCGGCCTCCCCGCCCACCAGCCGGGCGCCCACCACCGCCGCGATGCCGCCGGCCCCCGCGAGCAAGACCGAGAGCCCGACGAACAGAGTGCCTCGAATGCCGAGCCGCATGGCGGGAGCCTACGCGGCGCGGCCGCGAGCGACCAACTTCCTCGGGTCCGGGGGGCAGAAACGACGAAGGCCACGCCGAAGCGTGGCCTTCCAGGCGCCCGCCGGGAGCGGCGAGCCGGCCCGCCGAGGGGCCATCAGGAACCTGAGGCTCTCAGACCTTGCCGAGCAGCAGGAACGCGATGATGAGGGCGTAGATGACCAACGACTCGATCAGCGCCAGGCCCAGGATCATCGGGGTGAAGATCTTGTTCTGGGCGCCCGGGTTGCGGGCGATGCCCTCGAGGGCGGCGGCCGCGGCGCGACCCTGACCGACGGCGCCGCCGGCCGCCGCCACGCCAATCGCGAAGGCGGCGGCGAAGGCCACCATGCCGTTGGCGGCGGCGCCCTCGGCAGCGAACGCCGGCAGCGCGGCCAGCGAGAACAGACCGAAGGTGATGAACGACACGAAACGCTTCATGACTCTACTCCTGCAGGTTGGCGGCGTCCGAGCCGACGCGAAGCTCACTCATGGCCCCCGCGCCCCTCTCTCTCTCTACCGACCACCGTCCCCAATCGGGGTCGGGGCCCACCGAACGTCCCGTCGACGCGTCCCACCGCCGTGCGCCGGCTCATCGTCCGGCATGGTTGAAATCTTCAAGAAAACAAGAAAGTTACGGCTCAGTGCGCCTCGACGTGCTCGTCGTGCTGCTCGATGGCGAGCCCGATATACACCACGCTCAAGAGGCAGAACACCAAGGCCTGCACGACGCACACGAGCAGACCGAGCGCCATGATCGGCACCGGCAGCAGGATCGGCACCAGGCCCAGGAAGATCAGCAGCACGCTGTGGTCGCCGACCATGTTGCCCATCAGACGAAGCGACAGGCTGACCGGGCGGGCCAGGTGGCTCACGATCTCGATCACGAACATGAGCGGGGCCAGCCACAGCACCGGGCCGAACAGGTGCTTCCAGTGGTTCCAGCCGTTGATCTTGGTGCCGTACCAGTGCGTGGCCACGAAGATCACGACGGCGCACGCCGCGGTGGTCGACAGCGTGTCCGTCGACGCCGCCAGACCGGGGACCAGGCCAAACAGGTTCGAGAACAGGATGAAGAACGCCATCGTGCCGATGAGCGGCAGGAAGTCGCGGGCGGCCTTGGGGCCCATGATGCCGCTCATCATGTCGATGGCCGTGTCGCAGATCGTCTCCACGACCGCTCTGAAGCCGAAGGCCCGCGCCGGGACGATGCCCCCATCCTTGGTGGCCGCGAGGGCCGCGCGGTATTTGACCCCGAGCACGATCAGGAAGGCCGTCACGGCCACCGACATCACCACGTGGTGCATGGCGGGATCGCTGGTGTGCTCGGTGCCGAAGATCCAGCCGTTCCCCATCGCGTGCTGCAGGCTCTCGGTGAACCGCGTCAGGCCGGGGATGAAGTGAAACCAGGTCTCTCCGGGACCCATCACTGCTCCTTCACGCTGAGCGACGCCTCGTCGCCCGCCTCGTTGTTGGTCGTCGGCGCCGGGCCCAGCAGAGCGCCGAACACGATCACCAGCACCACCGTCGAGAAGCCGCCCGCAAGCGCCAGCACGTCGAGATCGACGGAGCGCATGACCAGCAGCACCACCCCCACCAGCAGCACGAACTTGCCCGCGAAGATCACGGTCGCCGCCTTGCGCTGGCGCGCCGGGCCCGCGACCATCCGGCGGCCCAGCTTGATCAGCACCCACAGGTTGCCGACGGCCAGCGCGGCTCCGAAGCCGACGCCGACCGCGACCTGCCGCGTCATCAGGAAGGCGCTCGCCAAGGTCACCGCGGCGCCGAGGGCGGCGGTGCGGGTCATCACCCAGGTCAGCAGGCGCTCATCCATCGCGCGTTTCCCGTTCGGCTCGCCGCGCGGCGCGGAGCAGGGTCCGCAGGCCCGCCACGAAGCCGATCACGATGCCGCCGATCCCGCCCCAGGGGGCGAAACCGAACTTGTCCTCCAACCAGTGGCCGCCGAAGTACCCGATGACCACCGAGATCCCGAACTCCAGTCCCACCGAGGCGTAGCGCGCCGCGCCCCACACCGATCGGGTGCGGTCCTCGATGTCGCGGCGGCTCACGCCGCGACCAGCGCCTCGCGCGCCGCTGCCAGCGTCCGCTTCACCTCGTCCGCGCCATGCGCCGTCGACACGAAGCAGGCCTCGTAGCCGCTCGGCGGCAGGTACACGCCCCGCGCCAGCATCGCCCCGTGAAAGCGGCCGAACTTCGCGTGGTCGCAGCGCGCGGCGTCGGCGAAGTCGGTCACCGGCACCGCGCTGAAGAACACCGTGAACATGGTGCCGATCTGCTGGACCTGGACGGCCACGCCCAGCTCGGCCGCCAGCGCGCGCAGCCCATCGGCCACCGCCTTGGTGGTCTCGACCGCCGCCTCGAAGACCCCCGGCTGCTCCAGCAACCGCAGCGTGGTCAGCCCGGCCGCGGTCGCGAGCGGGTTCCCGCTCAGCGTGCCCCCCTGATAGATGGGCCCCGTGGGCGAGATGCTCTCCATGTAGCGCGCCTTGCCGCCAAAGACGCCCACGGGCAGGCCGCCGCCGACCACCTTGCCGAGGCAGGTGAGGTCGGGGTCGACGCCGAAGTGCGCCTGTGCGCCGCCCCGCGCCACGCGGAAGCCGGTCATCACCTCGTCGAAGATCAGCAGGGCGCCGTGCGCCTTGGGCACCGACGTCAACGCGTCGATGAAGGCCGCCGTGGGCGGCACGCAGCCCATGTTGCCCGCCACCGGCTCGACGATGACGCAGGCCAGCTGCTCGCCATGGGTCATGAAGAGGCGCGTCAGCGCATCGGCGTCGTTGTAGGGCAGCGTCCAGGTGTGCTTGACCACGTCCGCCGGCACGCCGGGGCTGGTGGGCACACCGAAGGTCGCGGCCCCGCTGCCCGCCTTCACGAGCAGGCTGTCGGCGTGGCCGTGATAGCAGCCCTCGAACTTGACGATGCCGTCGCGGCCGGTCACGCCGCGCGCCAACCGCAACACCGACATGCACGCCTCGGTGCCGCTCGACACCATGCGCATCATCTCG
>CALBMW010000285.1 GCA_937896275.1 uncultured Myxococcales bacterium | reverse complement strand
AGGAAGACGACGCGCAAGGGCCCGCGGTGGTTGGCGCGCAGGTAGTAGTTGTCGGCCCCGTCCTTGAGGAAGGTGACCGCGACGTCGGGCTCCGGCCGGACCGCGAGGATGCCCATGTCCGGCGCGACCGAGGGCACGGCGGCGGCGCGCCCCGGCTCGAGGTTCAGCGTGACGTCGCCCCAGAACAACTCTCGCCCCGGCTGGGCGGCGCGGGTCGAGAGTGGCACCGGCACCAGGGGGCTCTCGCGCAGGGTCAGGCGGTAGTCCGGCTCGACCTGACCGAAGGCCACGTTGCGGCGAAGGGGGGCGACGGTGGGGTTGAAGAGGGCGTGGTAGCGCAGGCCCTGGTCCTGGGTGGTGTCGCGGTCGGGCAGCGCCTCGCTGGGCCGGACGATGCCACCTGGGTCAGCGGCGGTGTCGGGGCCCTGGAAGACGGGCGCGTCGGGATCGGGCGCGCCCGGCGCGGACAGGCGGGCGCCGTCGCGGCGGACCGCGTCGGGCACGGGGTCGCCCGCCTCGACGAGGGCGGTGGACGCGGTCGCGGGATCGAACTGGGTGAAGAGCGCGGGCGACACATACTCGTGACGCAGGGGGCGTTGGGGCTCGGCGACGGCCGGGCCGGCGGCGAGGACGAACAGGGCGACGAGCGGGGTGCGCAGCACGGGACCTCCGGCCACAGCGTGCCACGGGGTGAGGGGGCCGAGCCATGGCTGAGACGCCGAAGATGCGCGAGAGTTCCCGCGGCTCGAGACCCCGCCGCCCCGAGCGCGCCCGCGGGGGGCCCTCGCGGCGGTAGACGCGTTGCCGGGGGCGGGGTAGAACACGGCCATGGCTACAATCGCCCTCGACGCGATGGGGGGCGACAACGGCGTCGCAGCGGCAGTGTCCGCGGCGGCCCGCGTGTCGCTCGAACGGGAGGTCGCCGTCCTGCTGATCGGCGATCAGCGGTTGATCGACGAGGCCCTGCGCCGGCAGCGCTACGACGCGTCCTTCCTCTCGGTGCAGCACGCGTCGCAGGCCGTGGGCATGTGCGACGATCCCAAGGCCGCCCTCGCCGAGATGCCCGACGCTTCGATCCTGGTCGGGGCGCGGATGGTGGCCTGTGGCACGGCCGACGCGCTGGTCAGCGCCGGCAACACGGGCGCATCGATCATGGCGTGCTCGCGCTACTTCAAGAAGCTGCCGGGCGTGCCGCGCACGGCGCTGGCGGCCGTCTACCCCACCGAGCGCACCCGCGGCCCGCACGAGGATCCCTTCGCGCTCATCCTGGACGTGGGCGCCACGCTCAACGCGGACGCCGCGACCTTGGTGGCCTTCGCCCACATGGGCAGCGCCTACGCGGCGCGCATCTCGCGCAATCCGCGACCGCGCGTCGCGCTGCTGTCCAACGGCGAGGAGCCCACCAAGGGGCTGCCCGAGATCATCGAGGCGCACCGCCGCCTGCTGCGCGATCCGCACCTGAACTTCGTGGGCAACGTCGAGGGCGTGGATCTGCCGCGGGGCAAGGCCGACGTGGTGGTGACCGCCGGGTTCACCGGCAACGTGGTGCTCAAGATGCTCGAGGGCATCAGCGAGACGGTGGTCGACGTGGCGAAGTACGCCTACCGCAGCAAGCTCGCGTGGCGGATCGGCCTGTGGATGCTGCGCGGCGGCATCATGCAGCTCAAGCAGCTCACCGACTGGCGGCAGTATGGCGGCGCGCCCATCCTCGGCTTCGACAAGCTGTTCATCAAGGCCCACGGGCGGAGCTCGGACCGGGCCATCGCCAACGCGCTCAAAGTGGCCAACAAGGCGGCCGAGAGCGGCCTGTGCGAGCAGATCGCGGCGCAGCTGGCCGAGGTGCAGGCCGACTCATGACGGCGCCCCACATCTTCCGATGGGACCTCGACAAGACCTACCTGCAGACCGACTTCGACAGCCTCGGCGCGCTCTTGCGCACCGCCTTCCAAGGGGCGGCCGACAAGACCAACGTGCCGGGCAGCGCCGAGCTGCTGCGCGCCCTGCGCGTCGAGGCGGCGGGGCGGGCGCTGATCTACTTCGTGAGCGGCAGCCCGCGGCAGATGCGCGGCGTGCTCAGCGAGAAGCTGCGCCTCGATGGCATTCACTTCGATGGCTTCATCCTCAAGGACAACCTGAGCAACCTGCTGAAGGGGCGCTTCCGGGCGCTGCGCGAGCAGGTGGGCTACAAGCTGCCGGCCCTGCTGCTGGCCCGCAAGCACGCACCGGTCGAGGCGCACGAGACGCTCTTCGGCGACGACGCCGAGCGCGACGCCTTCGTCTACTCGCTCTACGCCGATCTGCTGGCGCGCCGGGTGGCCCCCGAGGTGCTCGAGCAGGTGCTCGAGGTGGCGGGCGTTTATCCCGACGGGCGCGAGACCATCTACGAGGCGCTCGGCCACCTGCCGCCCTGCGATCCGGTGGACCGCGTAATCATCCACCTCGACCGCAAGTCCCCCCCGATCCGTTTCGACGCCTACGGGCCGCGCGTAGTGCCGGTCTACAACTACTTCCAAGCCGCGCTGGTGCTCTTCCAGGACGGGCGCCTGCGCGCCGAGGCGGTGGGTCGCCTGGGCACGGCGCTCCTCACGCAGTACCACTTCACGCTCGAGATGCTGTTGCGCAGCTTCCAGGACACGCTGCGCCGCGGCGCCGTCACCTACGCCGCCGCGGAGCGGCTGGGTGAGCAGGCCGTCGACGAGGGCATCGATCCGGCCGTCGTGGGACTCTTCGCCCGCGAGGCCAGCGAGGCCGGCATCGTCGTGCCGCCGCCGCGCCCGCAGCGCATCCCCGACTACCCCGCCCTGCTGGCGCGCGAGCAGGCCCGACACCAAATCGAGAAGGCCCGCAAGAAGCGACGCGGCCGCTGGCTGTGACGCGGGCGCCCGCCCTGGTCCGCTGCGCGGGGCTCGCCCCGCCGCTCACTCGAAGGCGTGCGTGAGCTTGGCCTCGCGGCCTGGACGAACCGTGACCGTTCGCTCGAAGGTGCGGCCGTCGGGCGCGAGCAGGCGAATCGTGTGGCGGCCCGCCTTCACCGGGTGGCGGCGGACCGGGGTGTGCTCGGCCAGGCGTTCACCGTCGATCTCGACGTGCGCCCAGGGCAGCGCGTTGACGGTCACGTAGCCCTTGGCGGGACGCGGAGGCACCGGCCTCGCCACCACCGGCGGCCGGGGCGGCCA
>CALBMW010000284.1 GCA_937896275.1 uncultured Myxococcales bacterium | reverse complement strand
CTGCAACGGGCAGGTGGACGAGGGCTGCGCCGGGGGCGACGACGCGGACGGCGACGGCGTCGCGATGTCCGCCGACTGCGACGACAACGACCCGTCAATCCACCCTGGCGCCCAGGATCCGTGCGGGGATGGCGTCGATCAGGACTGCGACGGTCGCGACGCGGCCTGCGTCACCGACCTGGACGGCGACGGCGTGCCCGCCGGCGCGGACTGCGACGACGCGGACCCCACGATTCGCCCCGGGGCTCCCGAGGTGTGCGGCGACGGCGTCGATCAGGACTGCGTCGGGGGCGACGAGGCCTGCGGCATGGATCTGGACGGCGACGGGCACCTGGCCGTGGCCCTGGGCGGCGACGACTGCGACGACCGCGACCGTGCGACCCACCCCGGGGCCGAGGATGTGTGCGGCGACGCTCGCGATCAGGACTGCGACGGCGTGGACGCGCCCTGTGATCACGACGGTGACGGCGTCCCCGAGGTCGATGACTGCAACGACTGGGTCGCCACCGTCTGGCCGGGGGCCGACGAGATCTGCGGTGACGGCGTGGATCAGGACTGCGACGGCGACGACGCGCTGTGCATGGACGATCCCCGCGACATCGACGGCGACGGGCATGAGGCGGTCGAGGTGGGGGGAGACGACTGCCGCGACACCGACCGGGCGATGCACCCGGGCGCCCTCGACGTCTGCGAGGATGGCATCGACCAGGACTGTGACGGGATGGACGCGCTGTGCACGGACTCGCCCTCAGCGCCCGGCACCGCGGCGCCGAGGGAGCCCTTCGGGGTCGCGAAGGGCCGGGTCTACGGTTCGGGCTACGGCGTGCCCGACGTGCAGCATACCTCGGCCTGCAGCGCGGCACCCGGCCAGCGCGGAGGCGGTGCGGCGTGGGGCCTGGCGGCGATCCTGGGCCTGCTCGGGCTGCGGCGGAGGTGGCGTCGCGCGGGTGTCGTGGCGGCGCTGCTGTGGGTGGCGGGCTGCGCGGTCGAGGACGCCGAGGCGACCTTCGCGCCGGACCTCGATCCGGCCTTCTTCGCGGCCTACGTCGACCCCGTGCTGGCGCGAGAGTGCTCGACGCCGGCCTGCCACGGCGACCCGGCGCGCCCCCTGCGGCTGTTCTCGGTGTCGAAGTCGCGCGCCACGCCCGACCTGCTCGACGGGGACCTGACCGACGAGGAGCTGTGCGCCAACTTCCGCAACGCGCGCGGCTTCGCGTTGGCCGGCGATCCCGACGCGTCGCTGCTGCTCAGCAAGCCTTGCTACCTCGAGGACGGCGGGACGTGGCATGGCGGGGGCTATCACTTCGGCGTCGACAGCAAGGAGTATCAGTGCCTCGCCGCCTGGATCGGTGGCGAGCGTGCCGAGTTCGCCACCGATGGGACGGCTCAGCCCAAAGCGATCTGCGACATGGCGTGGAACATCGACGCGTCGGGCTTGCCGGTACGTTGGGCTGCCCGGCCGCTGCGCTGCGAGCCATGAAGCGGCTGTTGCTGACGCTGGCCCTCGCGCCCGGCGGTGCGCTGGCCTACTCGTCGCCCGCGCAGTTCGACACGGCGCCCTCGGCGGACTCGACCGGCGGCTCGGCGGGCATCCACTACACGGGCTCGCCGCGCTTTCAGGGACAGACCTGCGGCGGCTGTCATCAGGGCGGTGAGGGCCAGCTCGAGATGCGGCTGAGCGCGCAGCCTCCCGAACTCCTGACCAACGGCTACGAGCCCGGCCGCCTCTACCGACTGCAGGTCGATCTGCTCCAGGATCGCGTCCGACCGGCCGCGTGCGGGATCCACCTCGGTGAGCCCTGCAATCTCAACCTGTTCGCGCTCGAGGCGGTCGCGGCCAACGGCGCCGCCGCCGGCTCGCTGTGCCCGGTCGAGGTGGCCGCCGACGAGGCCTGCCCCGCGGGGCTGGGGAGCCCCACCGTGCTGTCGCGGGATCGGACCACGATCCTGGCGAATGGCCTGGCCTTCGATGGCGACGGGCAGCCCTTCTTTCGCGATGGAGAGACGAAGTACGACTTCTACTGGCGCGCCCCGCGCGGGGACGCGGGCGCGGTGTCCTTCTGGGTGAGCGCGGTGGACGGCGACGGTGCCCGGGCCGATCCCGAGCACGCCACCGATCTGCACGGGGATCTCACCGGCGTCTTCAGGGTTCGCGTGTGCGGGCCGAGCGGGTGCGGCGGCGAGGACGCTGCGGGCTGTGACGCGACCTCGAGCGGCGGGACGCCCCGGGCGCTTGGCCTGGGGTTGTGCCTGGCGGCGCTGGGCGGCGTGCTGCGTCGCAGGAGGGCGTTGACATGAAGCGCGCGGGGCACTCGCTGCGACGCCTTCTGCCGCTGGTGGTGGGCCTCTGGGCGCTCGTCGGCGGCGCGGGCTGCGCGGCGGTCAAGCCCTGGGAGCGCGGCACGCTGGCCAAGCGCTGCATGCGGTTCGACGCCAACGCCGAGGCGGCGCTCCTCGAACAGCACACCTTCGCTTATCGCGAGGGCGCGGCCGGCGCGAGCGGCGGCGGCGGGGGCGGCTGTGGCTGCAACTGATCGGAGGGAGCCCCGGGCGCTGCGGTGGCGGGCGCTGCGGTGGCGGGCGCTGCTGTGGCCCGCGCTGCTGTGGCCGGCCGTGGGGGCCGCGCAGACGACCGGCAGCACACGCTTCGGCGTCTACGCGGACGACGACGATACGCTGGTACTGACGCCGATGGTGGGCGCGACGGCGACGCCCGCTCTTGGCGCCACCGTCTCGGTGCACTACCTGGCCGACATCGTGACCTCGTCGTCGGTCGATCTGGTGAGCGCCGCGACCGCTTCCTTCACCGAGCGCCGCGACGATCTGTCCGTGTCGGCGGGGTACACGACGCTGTCCCAGCTCAGCGTGGGGGTGGGCTACGACTGGAGCCACGAGACGGACTACCTGTCGCACACGGTCTCTTTGACCCTGGGCGACGAGTTCCTCGATCGCAACCTGCAGCTCGGCCTGGCCTGGGCGAGCAGCTTCAACACGGTCGGGCGGTCGGGAGATCCCACCTTCGCCGAGTCGATGGTGAACCACAGCGCGACGCTGACCGGCGCGCAGGTGTTGAGCCGTGGCACGGTGCTGAAGCTGACCTACCAGGGGCAGCGCGCCGAAGGCTTCCAATCGTCGGTCTATCGGTACGTCGCCATCGGCGGCGCGGGCTTTGGCGGCTACCGGACGGCCGAGATCGTCCCCGAGGTCCGGTGGCGCCACGCGGCGGCGCTGGCCCTCAATCAGCACCTGGTGGGCGACCTGTACGCGAACCTGGGCTACCGGCTCTACCGGGACACCTGGGGCGTGACGGCGCACACCGCCGAGCTCCGACTGGGCTGGGAGGCGACGCGCACCGTCGACGTGTGGCTGCGCGAGCGCGTGCACGCTCAGGGGGGCGCGTCCTTCTACCGCAGCCGCTATGACGCGCTGCAGACCTTCATGAGCAGCGACAAGGAGCTGGGCGCGCTGCTGTCGAGCACCACAGGTCTCCAGGTCGACTTCCGGTGGCAGGGCGTCGGGCAGAGCCTCGGCGTCTCTGCCTTCGGCCTGGATCTGAAGGTGGACTACCTCGACATCCGCTACGACGACTTCCTCCCGCTCGACGGGCTGACCGCCTGGATGGCCGAAATCGGCACCTCGCTGACCTTCTGATGGCGGCGCGATGACCCTGATCCTGATCCTGATCCTGATCTCGATCCTTGGCCAGGGCCCGCTGGCCGCGCCGCCGCCGCTGGTTCACCACCGGGCCCAGCGCTTCACGACCGAGGTCGATCTGACGACCCTCTTTGGGCGCCCGGACGCGGCGACGGTCGACGCGGCCTTCGCCCAGGTCCTGGCCGAGCTCGACCGGATCGACGCGCTGGTGAGCGAGTGGCGGCCGGACACGGTCGTTTCGCGGATCAACCGCGAGGCGGGCGGCGCGCCGGTCGCCGTCCCCGAGGAGCTGTTCGACCTGCTGCAACGCGCCCGCGGCCTCGCCGAGCTGACCGAGGGCGCCTTCGATCCAACCTTCGCCACGCTGGCCCACCTGTGGAGGCTGCAGCCCGCGGCGGACTTCCGCCCACCGGCCGCGGCGGCGGTGACCGCGCTGCTGCCCGCGGTGGGCTATGCGCACCTGGAGCTGGACGCGAAGGCTCACACGGCGCGCCTGAGCGACGCGCGCACCCGCATCGGCCTCGGGGCGATCGCGAAGGGCTACGCGGTGGAGCGCGCGGTCGCGCTGCTGCGGGCCGCGGGCGTGACCGACTTCTGCCTGCGCATCGGCGGCGAGCTGTACTGCGCCGGCCGCAAGGCGCCGGGGGCGCCCTGGACGGTGGGGGTGCGGGATCCGCGCGCTGCGGAGGCCCTGGTCGCGACGCTGCCGATCGCGGACGCCGCCTTCACCACCTCGGGCGACTATGAGCGCTTCGCCGACTTCGAGGGCGTGCGCTATCACCACATCCTGGATCTGCGCACCGGCTTCCCCGCGCGAGGGGTGCGCTCGGTGACCATCTTGGCCCGCAACCCGACCGAGGCCGACGCGCTCTCCACCGGCGTCTTCGTGTTGGGCGTCGAGAAGGGCCTCGCGCTCGTCGAGCGTCTTCCGGCCGCCGAGGCGGTGGTGGTGGACGACGCAGGCGCCGTGCACGTGTCGCGCGGGCTGCGCGACGCGCTCAACCTCGTCGAGCCCAAGGAGTGACCATGCGAGCGCTGCTCTTGATCGGCACCC
>CALBMW010000283.1 GCA_937896275.1 uncultured Myxococcales bacterium | reverse complement strand
GTCAGGATCGCGCGCTCGATCGTCGGGCCTCGGCCGCCGCTGGCCTCACCTTGCTTGGCGGGTTGATCGATCACCGGCTGGAAGATCTCGTCGAAGGCCGGATGCGCGATCGGGTTCTCGGTGCCGTTGCGCGGCGACAGCTGCAGGAAGGACTCGACGAAGATGCCGCCGAAGGCCCCGTCGCTGTCGGCGTTGCGCCCCGCCAGCTTGTCGTCGAGCCGCTGATTGCAGCGGTCGAGGCCGGACGTATTGTCCAGCCCGAAGAGCTGCTGCGCGTTGGGGTCGGGGCCGCCGATCTCCACCGTCACGTAGTCGAGGAAGTCGGTCGGTTGCTCCACGCGCACCTCGAGGTTGATGCCCGCGTAGTCGCGGCGCAGCACCTCGATGACGTGGTCCTTCACCTCGCGGCTGAAGTCGCGCAGGCCAAACAAGCGCAGCGAGTCGGTGAACGCGGGCAGGAAGCGGACCCACACCACCTGCCGGGAAGGCAGCACGCGGAACTCCAGCGGGAAGCCCGGCCCGTCCACCGTCACGCCGTCGATCGTCGTCACCGGCACCGCGCGCCCCACCAGCAAGCCCGGCGAGGCGCCGAGATCGGTGCTGTTGCACTCGAAGTCGTACTCGACGCGCATGCTGAACAGCAGCTCGGTGCCGTCCACGTAGAGCGGGACCAGCTCGATCGGCGCCGCCAGCGGTCGGCTCTCGCCCGCTGCGGCCTGGAACGTGCCCTCGAGGCGCACGACCGTCAGCCCCTGGGTGCCCCCCAGGAAGCCGTTGCCGAGGATGCGGACAGCCTGCCCGCGGCTGGCCTCGGCTGTGCTGAGCGCCTCGATCACCGGCGGCAGCAGATCGGCGTCGAAGGCCACCCACTGCCCCTCGGCCTTCCACCCCGGTCCCTCGTTGACGACGCGGGCCTGCCCGCTCAGGTGGCCGGGCTCGATGCCCACCCAAGCCGGATCGAAGACGAAGCGTGCGGTGCCGCGGCGCCACGCGTCCACGTTCGCCGGCGGCGCGCAGGGCACGTCGTAGGCCTCGAGCTCGCGGGTCTCGCCGTCCCCGTCGCGCGTGTAGGTGGCGCGCAGGTCGATGAGGGTGCGGCCCTCGCCGTCACGGATGAAGTCTGCGCCCAGCAACTCGATGGGGCTGGCGGGGAACATGCCCGCGGCGATCTGATCCAGGCGCGGGCTGAGGCGCTGGCTGATCGGCGCCGCGATGGCCTTCTCGACCGCGCCCCGGGCCTCACCGAGGGTGCCCTCGAGCGTCAGGACGCCCACCAGATCGCCGTCCCCCGCGGTCTGCAGCGCGCTCACCGGGAACTGAGCCCGTAGCTCCTGATCGTTCACCCGCTCGATCTCGAGCAGCAGCGACACCGACCGCCCGTTCACCTGGCCATCCACCGCGGCCGTCCACCGGGCGTCCTCGAGGAAGCCCGCGCCCAGAAGCCGAACGGTCGATCCGGGCAGCAGCCGATCGACGTCGATCTGGTCGACCGTGAAGGTCAGGCTCACGGGCTCGATCATCGGGTCCGAGCTGCCCGCGGGATCGCTGCACCCCGCCGCGATCCACGCCGCCGCCCCCGTGACGAGGGCGACCCTCAGCGCTCGGGAAGACACGCGCGCGCTCCGCCCACCTGCTGGCAGCTGTAGCCCTCGGCCACGCGGCAGTCCCCGTCGCCCCCGCAGACCTTGACGCAGGCGTCGAAGCCGCCGAGCGAGCCGCAGACCGTCCCGTCGAGGCAGGCCGCGCCTGGCCCGCAGCCGCCCGCCGCGCAGTAGCCGCCCGGCGTGGGGAAGCAGATCGCCTCGCCCGCGCAGTCCCGGTAGCTCGCGCACCGCTGACCGGGGCCGCCGGGGCCGTCGACCGCGCACACGATGCTGAAGTCCTCGAAGCGCTTGCAGGCCGAGCCGGGGCGGCAGTCGCGGTCCGAGTCGCAGTCCGCCGCGCACACGCCGCCCGACGTGGCCGGGTCGAGCCCCGCCCGAGGCGTCACGCAGGCGTGCGGCCCATCGCAGTCGCCGAAGCGCGCGCAGGCCTCCTCGACGCACCCGCGCGGCGAGCAGTAGGTGCCGCTGGGACAAGACAGCGTGCTCTGGCACATCTGCACCTGCGACGTCTCGATGAACAGGTCGTAGGTGTTGCTCACCGAACGGGTCGCGCCGAAGACCTCGACGACATACACATCGGTGACGGGCACCTCGACCTCGATGAGCTCGGCGTCGCGGTAGCTGAGCGACTCGGCCACGATGGACGCGTCCAGGCTGCGGTAGAGGCGCAGGTCCAGATCGCCGTTTCGGTGGCTGAAGGTGATGCCGGCGCTCAGGATCTCGCCGGCCACCGCCTCGACGCCGTAGTAGTCCGCGTCCTCGCGACAGATCTTCAGGTCGCGCTCCATCAGGGGCAGCTCGGCCTCGTCGAACAAGACGGCCTCGTCCAGCCGGTCGTTGCCCGCGCCGCCTTCGTACCGGTCGTCGGCGCACATCTGGTCGCAGGCGCCCGGCCCGACCTCGACCTCGAGCGTGTAGTGGTTCTGCGCGCCCTCGAAGGGGAAGACCACCACGGTCGCCTCACCCGCCATCGGCACGCAGGGCTCGCTGACCACCTCGACGTCGAGCCCACCGTTGAGGCTCTGGTAGGCGAAGTCCATCTCGCCGGGCAGCGCCATCGCGAGGTCCAGGTCGCCGCGGGCGTCGCTGAAGCGGACGCGAACCGTGATCGCCTGCCCCTGCGCGACGGCCACCGAGAAGAAGTCCTGATCGGCGTCGCACAGCGTCAGGCCGTCGTTGACGCCCGCCGGCAGCGGCGTGGCGTGGGCGGCGTCGTCGTTGCGCGCCGGCGCCTCGTAGCGGTCGTCGGTGCACAGCTGCCCACAGTCCAGATCCGCGGGCATGCACTGCAGCGAGGTGGTGCCGTCGCTGAGGCTCTCGAGCTCGAGGCACTGTTGGCCCGGGTCGCAGTCGCGATCCGCGCACGAGACCCCGCAATAGCCCTCGCCCCGCAAGACGACGCAGCGATCCTGGGCCCCGCCGCACTGATCGTCCGACACGCAGGGCTCGCACTGCCCATAGGTCTGACCGCCGGCGCCGCCGCCGGTCGCGGTGAAGGAATAGGTGCGGCTCTCGGTGGTGTGATCGCAGCGCGTCGAGTCGGGATCGTCGTTGTCGGTGGCGATGATGACGTAGTACACGCGGGCCGTGGCGCCCTCAGCCAGGTTCAGATTGGGGACGTCGGCCGTCCAGCGGTCGTCGTCGCGGCGCTCGAAGTCCACGATCTGCCAGCCCGAGGTGTCGGGCGCGACGTCCTGCGGCGCGACCTCGGGATCCACCACGAAGGCCAGCGCGGGTGGTGAACGGAAGCCCACGTCGTCGCGCATGACCGCGCTGATGCTGTAGTTCAGCGGTCCGCTGAAGCCGCCGGGGGCGGTGTGCTCGATGACCGGAGGCTGGCCGGGGCAGCCGGCCGCCGCCGTGCGCTTGAAGCGAATGGTGAAGCGCTTCGAGATCTCTTGATCGGTGCCCTTGACCCGCGCGGTGAAGACGACCGTGTGCGAGAGGCTGAGATCGAGCTGGCCCCCGGTCGGGCACCAGTCGAAGAAGCCCGACTTGCTGCCGGACGGCACCACCAGCGTGGGCGCGCGGCAGTCGGCCGGGGCGCCAGCCTCGCCACATCGTGCCGCGGGCGGCGGCGTCATCGTCAGCTCGATCTCGCTGGCCGCGTAGGCCTCGCTCTTCACCTCGACCTCGAGCTGGGTCACGCAGTCGGTCTGGCCCAGATCCACCGCCATGCCCGCGCCGGCTGGCGCGCCGAAGCGCAGCCCGCCGCCACCCGCCACCCCGTCGTCCTCGACCCGCAGCAGGATGGACTCGCTGGCATCGCCGCCGCGTCCATCCGAGACCGCGAAGGTCACGGTGAACTCCTTGGAACGCTGCCCCCCGGCCTCGGCCACGCCGGGTGTCCAGGTGAAGATCGCCAGCTCGTTGCTGACCTGCGTCAGGCTGGGGCGACCGCCCGATCCCGCGGTCTGGGTGACCGGCAGCGGATCGATGACGAAGCTGTACTCGAGGCGATCACCGTCGGGATCGCCGGCGCGGACCTCGATGGTGCCGCTCTGGTTGACCCTGAAGACCTGATCCTCGATGGGCAGCAGCGTCGGCGAGCGGTTCGACTCCTCGGCGCACCCGCTGCCCAGCAGCCCGGACATCAGGACCGCCGCGCCAAACCCGATGAAGCTCCCCCGCACGCGCAATCTCCCTGAACATCATGCCAGCGGCAGACACTCTACCGGCGCACACGGTATCACGCGCAACGTCGGCGCCCGCAAAGACGAAAACGGCCGTTGGGTTGAGCGCTCATGACGGTTAGGATACGGCCATGTCACGCACCTCACTCATCGTCGCGCTCCTCGCCGCGCCGCTGTGCACGGCCTGCGGCAGCGCTCCGCCGGTGGTCCCGCCCGCGCCTGCTCTGCGCGGGGCCACGTGCCAGGTGCTCGCCGCGCCCGACCCCAGCGCGGCGTCGCGCGTGATCGCGGGACCGGGGCTCCGCAAGCTGCTGCCGGGACACGGCCCCGGTCCGGACGCCCCCGCGGAGCCGCGCAACGTCGAGGCCCTGCTGGCCATGCACCATCCGCCCACCGACGCCCAGTGGAGGGCGCTGCCGGCCGAGGCGGACGCCACGCTGATGGCGGCCGCGGCCGAAGCACAGCGAGGCGTCCC
>CALBMW010000282.1 GCA_937896275.1 uncultured Myxococcales bacterium | reverse complement strand
GTGGTGGAGCGGCGCGCGGACCTCGACGCCGCGGTCGACCGCGCGCGTGGCCACGGCGCCTCTGGCAGCGGCGTCCTGCTGCAGGCCTACGTCGGCGGCCGATCGGTGGGGGTCGAGGCCTTCTTCTGGGAGGGCGAGGTCGCGGCAGCCTTCGTGCTCGACGATCAGTACCTGCCGCCCTTCGTGTCGCCCATCGGGCACTCGCTGCCGTCGGGCCTCGACGCCGCCACCCAGGCGCGGGTGGTGGTCGACGTGGCGCGCTTCGCCGCGGCGGTCGGCATCACGCACGGCCCGCTCAACTTCGACCTGCGCCGCGAGGATGATCGCACCGTGCTCATCGAGATCAACCCGCGCTTGGGCGGCAGCTCGATCACCGAGATGGTGCGCACCGCCTTCGGCGCCGATTTGAGCACGGCCGCCGTCACCGCGGCCCTCGGGCGAAGGCCGCACGCCGCCCTCGCGCGCACCGGGGCGCAGGCGGTGGCCTCGCGCCTGATCGTCGCCCGTGGCCGTGGCCGCGTGACGGCTCAGGGCGATCCGGCCGCGCCCTGGCGAGATCGCCCCGACGTCCGCGCGCTTCGGATCGGCTCGCCCGACGGTCGCCCCGCGCCCATGGCGGTGGACGAGTGGTCGCTGCTGGGCAGCTGCCTGGTGGTGGGCCAGACCCGTGAGGCGGCCGAGCGCCTGGCGGCCGAGGTCGCGGCCGGCGTCGCCGCCGCCATCACGGTGGAGCCATGAGCCACTCCCACGACACCGCCCGTTTGCACGAGGCCTTCTACGACGCCGACACCCGCCGCAAGGCTGGCCTCGGGCCCCTGTCGGACGACGATCTGGCGCTCCTGGGCACCGTGACCGAGGACAAGGCCGTCGTGCGGCTGCGCGATCGTCTCGAGAAGGCTCACCTGCGCCGCGTCGTCGACCTGCGCCCGGGGATGCGCGTGCTCGATCTGGGCGGCGGGGCCGGTCGCCTCGCCCTGTGGCTGGCCCCCGACGTGGCCGAGGTGGTGCTGGTCGACGCCAGCGCGGCGCTGCTCGAGGTCGCGGCCCGCGAGGCCGAACGGCGAGGCCTCGCGGAGAAAGTGCGCATCGTCCACGCCTCGGTCCTCGACTTCACGCCCACCGACCGCTTCGACGTGGTGCTGGTCTTCGGCGTGGCCGCCTACCTCGACGACGACGAGGTCGAGCGTCTGGTCGACGTCTGCGTCCGCGCCGTCCGCCCCGGCGGCGTCGTCGCGCTCAAGGAGCCGGTCAGCGGCGACGAGACCACGCGCCTGGACGAGCGCCGCGACGACCTCGGTAACCTCCTGTATCGATTGCAGTTTCGCCCCACAGGGGCCTACGTCGAGCGCTTCGGTCGTCGCCTGCGCCCGACCTACGCGCGGGCCACGGTGGCGCACTTCCTGCCGTGGTTCGTCGGCGGCACCGAGGGCGCGGTGGCGGCGACCCGCGGCGGGGTCGCGTCGCGGGTGTTCAAGGCCCTCACCCCGGCGCTCGTGCCGCTCGATCCGCACCTGCAGCAGGCTGAGGAGGCGCTGCGCGGGCACCCGTTGTTGAAGCGGCTGCTGGCCCCCCTCGACACGCTGCAGTCGCTCTACCTCTTCGCCGCGGCCCCGGTCGTGCCGCCCGCGTCGGGCACGCCCGACCTGTCGGTGGTGGTCATCGCCTACAACGAGCAGGACTGCATCGTGCCCGTCACGCACGAGCTGGTCGAAGCGCTCACCGGCGCTCACGTGAACTTCGAGATCGTGCTCGTCGACGACGGCAGCCAGGACGAGACGCTGGCGTTGATGCGCGCCCTGCAGTCCGAGGTGCCGCGCCTGACCGTCTGCAGCCAGCCCAACAAGGGCATCGGCGGCGCCCTGCGGACGGGCTTCGACGCCGCCTCCGGTCGCTTCGTGACGTGGGTGCCCGCCGACGGCCAGATCGCGCCGGAGACCGTGCTCGATCTGTTTCGCCGTCGTGACGAGGCGCCGATGCTGACCACGGTCTATCGGCGCCGAGACGACCCCTGGTACCGCACGGTCATCAGCCAGACGCTCAACACGTTCATCCGTCTCAAGACCGGCGAGGTCGCCAAGAGCGGCGGCAACTATCTGTTCGCGCGCGAGGCGTGGGAGCGCTTCGGCCCCCGCGAGGACGACTCGATGATGATCAGCACCGCTTTCCGGCAGAACCTGCGCGACGCGGGCTTGCCCCCGGTCGAGGTCGAGATCGACGCGCGGGCCCGGGTGGCTGGCCGGTCCAAGGTGCTCAACGCGCGGGCGATCGGCCGAACCGCCCTCCAGTTACTCAAGATGAGGCGGTGAGCGCCGAGCCGGATCCCGCTGCGCGGGGGCCCCGCACCTTCGGCCTGCCGCTCCGGGCGCGGCGCGAGGCGTGGGGGGCCACGCTCGGCGTGCTGGCGGTCTACGTGGCTACAATGAGCCGCGATCTGGCCTTCTACGACAGCGCCGAGCTTGCGATGGTGGCGGTCCAGGGCGGCCTGGGGCATCCCATCGGCCAGCCCTTGCACACGCTGCTGGGGTGGCTCCTGACGAGCGCGCTGCCGGGATCGGGCATGGTGCTGTGGGTGCTGAACCTGCTGTCGGCCGTCCCCACGGCGCTGATGGTGCTGCCGCTGGTGAGCCTGGCCGAGCGGTTGGCCCCCGCGGCGCCGCGCTGGATCGCGCCCGTGGTCGTCGGCGCCCTGCTGCTGCACCCGGTGTTCTGGGAGAACGGCAGCCGGGTCGAGGTCTACGCGCTGGCGGGGCTGCTGGCGGTCTGGGCGGCCGCGCGCATGGCGGACGCGCTCGAGCGGGGGCGCGGCTGGCTCGGCGCGGGGCTGGCGCTGGGGCTGTGCGCGGCGACCAACCCCTACACGGCGATCATCGCGGCGCTGAGCGCGGGGCCGGCGCTGCTGTGGGCCCTCCTCCGGCGGCGTTGGACGCTGGTGGGCGTGGCGCTGGCGGTCCTGGGCGGGCTGACCGGCCTGCTGGTCTATGTGTACGTGCCGCTCGTGGCCGGACGCGACGGTGTGTTCGTGTGGGGCCAGCCCATCGACGCCGAGGCGCTGCGTTTCTACTTCAGCGGCGCCGACTTCGGGCACAACCGCGGGGCGACGGGTGGCATGGTGTTGGGCCACGCGTGGTGGTGGGTGCGCGTGGCGACGGCGGAGGGGCTGGTGCCGGTGGCGCTGGTGGGCGCGGCCGCGCAGTTGGCCTTGGGTCGGACGCTCGGCATCGGGCGCGCGTACGGGCTGATCGGCCTGACGCTCACCGTGCTGCTGCTGGCCTCGAACGCGATCTTCCATCCGGCCATCCCCGACTATGCAGGCTACCTCGCGCCGCCCGTGGGTGTGCTGGTCGCCGGGGTCGCGGGCCTGGTCGCGCACATGGCGTCGCGCGGCGGACGCTCGGCCGTGCTGGCGGGCGCGTTGGCGGCGGTCACGGTGGCGGCGGCCTGGATCGCCGCGCCGCCGGTGTGGGCGCGCACTCGCCACGACGATCGGCTGGCGCGCGCCTTGGCCGAGGGGGTCTTGGATACGGCCCCGCCCGACGCGGTGGTCGTGGTCGACAGCGACCACTGGGTCTGGCCGCTGTTCTACCTGCAGGCGGTCGAGGGGCGGCGCCCCGACGTGGTGGTGCTGGCCTTCGGGCTGGCGGATTCGTCGTGGTACTGGGGCTGGCTGTACCGGCTGCACGGGGATCTGGAGCCCTTCGCGTTGCGCGGGCCGGGGGGCAGGCTGGACCGCGTGCGGCGCTTCCTGGCCGCCAACGTCGGGCGGCCGCCGCTCTATGAGAACCTGGGCCTGGGCGGGCTGCTCGGTCGGCCGGGGTGCATGGGTCCATGGCTGTTGGCCGACGCGCGCGCCTGCCCGGTGGGAGACGCAGAGCGCGACGCCGAGGCGGTCTTGAGCCCTCTCACCGAGACGCTGGCGAGCGGCTCACCGGCGAGCGACGCGGTGCTGGCGCGGGTGACCGTCGATCGCGCGATGTCGGCGTGGCACCTGGGCCAGGCGCGCCTCGCGCTGGCCGCCCTGCGCGCGGGCATCCCCGACGCGCTCGAGCCACCCGCGCCCGAAGTGGTCGACCTGCCGGGGCCCGCGGCCTGGCTCCAGTTGGCGATCCGCGACGCGCCCCCGATCGGCCACGTGTCCGAGAACCTGGCCCTGGTGTCCGAGATCCTGCGGCGCCGTGGACAGCACGAGGCAGCGCGCGCGTGGGCCGACGCCGCGGCGCGCGCGTGGTCGGACAGCGGCGCGGGCGAACGCCTGATCACCGAGTAGTCGGGGGGGGGTCAAGACTCGCTACTTGACATATAGCCTGGCCGCGGCCGGCGCTGCCCGTCATCGCGATCGGTGGGCCCTGAACCCCCGGCCCGCGGTCTGATCGCCCGCGCCCGAGCCCCCCGTTGCCCCCACGGCCCCCGCGGCGTAGCCTGCCGCCATGGCGCGCGTCTTCAACACCGCCGGCCCCTGCGATCCGCGGTTTCACTACATCATCCCGCCCGAGCAGCGCACGCCCGAGGCGCGGCGGCTCATCGAGGAGATGGGCTACTTCGTGGTGCACGCGCCGCGGCAGACGGGCAAGACGACCCTGCTGCGATCGCTGGCGCGCACGCTCACCGCGGAGGGGCGCTTCGCCGCCCTGCACTTCTCCTGCGAGACGGCGAAGGTGACCCTGGGCGACTACGGGGCGGCGGAGAGGCTGGTCCTCGGGTCGATTCGCGGCGCCGCCGCTCGGGAGCTCTCGGCCGAGTTGCAGCCGCCGCCGTGGCCCGATGGCGAACCTGGGCAGCGCCTTCAGGAGGGCCTCGCCGCCTGGGCCGCCGCGTGCCCGCGACCGCTGGTCCTGTTCTTCGACGAGATCGACGCGCTGTTCGACGCGTCGCTGATGTCGGTGCTGGGCCAACTGCGCGCCGGTTTCGACGGCCGCCCCGATCACTTCCCCTGGTCCGTCGCGCTGTGCGGCTTGCGCGACGTCCGCGACTACAAGGTGGCCAGCGGCGGCGGCGCGCCCCGCCTGGGCAGCTCCAGCCCCTTCAACATCAAGGTCGAGTCGCTGCGCATCGGAGACTTCTCCGCCGCCGAGGTGCGCGCCCTGTACGCGCAGCACACCGCCGACACTGGCCAGGCCTTCACCGAGGACGCGCTCGCCCGTGCCTTCGAGCTGACGGCCGGACAGCCTTGGTTGGTGAACGCGCTCGCGCGCGAGGTCGTGCGCAACATGGGCGTCGCGCCGCCCGAGGCCATCACCGCCGACCACCTCGACCAGGCCAAGGAGCGCCTGATCCTCGCCCGCCAGACGCACCTCGACTCACTCGTCGCCCGCCTGATGGAGTCTCGGGTCAGGGCCGTCATCGAGCCGCTCCTGGCCGGAACCCTCATCGCCGAGGACACCTTCGACGACGACGTCCGGTACGTGCGGGATCTCGGCCTGGTGGCGCCCGACCGGCCGCTGCGGGTCGCCAACCCGATCTACCGCGAGATCATCGTCCGCGTGCTGGCGGGCAAGGGCGAAGAGGCGGTCACGGTCGAGCCCCGAGCCTTCGTGCGCCCCGACGGCCGCCTCGACCTCGACCAGATGCTGAGCGCTTTCGTCGACTTCTGGATCCTGAACGGCGACGTGCTCACCGGCACCATGCCCTACCACGAGGTCGCCCCCCAGCTGGTCCTGATGGCCTTCCTGCAGCGCGTCGTGAACGGCGGCGGCTACATCGAGCGCGAGTACGGCGTGGGCCGCGGCCGCATCGACCTGCTCGTTCGATGGCCCCTGCCCGACGCGGGCGGCCGCCGGATCTGGCAGCGCGAAGCGCTCGAGCTGAAGGTCTGGGCGGACGGCAAGCCCGACCCGCTCCCGAAGGGGCTCGAGCAGCTCGACGGTTGCTTGCAGCGCCTGGGCGTCGATGCCGGCGTGTTGGTCATCTTCGACCGCCGTGCCGCCGCCCGCTCCATCGACGCGCGCACGAAGTTCGAGGCCGCAGCCACCACCACCGGGCGCGCCGTCACGGTGCTGCGGGCCTGACGCGGCGCCGGGCTCAGCGACCACGCCCAGCACGTCCCGCCCTTCAATCCCCCCGAAACCTCAGCAACTTCGCAGGGTTGCCCGCCACGATCGCGTAGGCGGGCACATCCTTCGTCACCACGCTCCCCGCCCCGATCTGCGCCCCCCGCCCGATCGTCACCCCCGGCAGGATCACGCTCCCCACCCCGATGTCACAGTCGTCCTCGACCACGATCGCCCGAAACTCGATGGGCGCGGCCAGGATGGGCACGTCTCGCCCGGCCTCGCCGTGGAAGGACGTCAGGAACTTGCAGAAGGGCCCCACGCCCACCGCGCGCCCGATGGTGACGTCGCCCGCCGCGTGGATGAAGACGCCCTGCCCGACCCAGGTGTCGTCGCCGATGCGCAGCGTGCCCCGGTAGTAGCCCTTGAGCATCGCGTCGTGCCCGACATAGACGTTGTCGCCGAGGTGCACGCGGTCGGGGTGCCAGATGCGGACGCCGCCCTCGAAGACGACGTGCGGGCCGCACGCGGCGAGCTGTTCGCGGCTGAAGCGGCCGTCGCCGTGGCTCTGGAACCGTCGCATCGGCGGATGCTCGCACGGCGCCCCCGACGCGGCAACCGGGCCGCGCGGCCTTGCGGTGGTCGCGCCCTTCGTGCTCTCTGTTGGCGCGCAATCGCAAGGGAAGGACAGGGCCATGGAACGACTCTCGCGCCGAGAAATCCTGCGCCTGGCCGCGGTGCTGGGCGTCTCTCCCATGGTGCTCGGCCTGGCCGGTTGCGATGAGGCCGGCGAGGCCGACGCCCCGGAGACCGACGCGGGGGGCGGCGGCGAGGGCGGCGGCGGCGAGGGCGGTGAGCCCGACGCCGGTCCCGTGGACGACGGCCTGCCGCGCTACGCCTACGACGGCGAGCCGGGCCCCGATGATCTGTTCCAGCACGGCGTCGCCTCCGGCGATCCGCTCACCGACGCGATCATCCTGTGGACCCGCGTCACCGGCGTCGACGCCGCCACCGACGTCTTCTGGGAGATCGCGGCCACCGCCGACTTCGCCGAGCGCGCCAACGTGGGCACCTTCACCACCGACGGTGACCGCGACTTCACGGTGAAGGTGGACGCCGACGGCCTGACCGCCGACACGACCTGGTTCTACCGATTTCATGCCCTGGGCCGCACCTCGCCCGTCGGCCGCTCCCGCACGGCCCCCTCGGGCGCCGTCGACCGCCTGCGCCTCGCCGTCGTGAGCTGCTCGAGCTACGCCCACGGCTGGTTTCACGCCTACCGCGAGCTGGCCACCCAGCCGGACCTCTCGGCGGTCGTGCACCTGGGCGACTACATCTACGAGTACGCCAACGGCAAGTACGGCAACGTCCGCGAGTACGACCCGCCGCACGAGATCATCACGCTCGACGACTACCGGCGCCGCTACCGCCACTACCGCCTCGACCCCTGGCTGCAAGCGGTGCACCGGCAGCACCCCTTCATCTGCATCTGGGACGACCACGAGGTCGCGAACGACTCGTGGCGCGGCGGCGCCGAGAACCACGACGAGGACACCGAGGGGCCCTGGAGCGAGCGCCGGGCCGCCGCCGAGAAGGCCTACAGCGAGTGGATCCCGATCCGCGAGGCCCCCGACGGCCGCATCTTCCGCACGCTGCGCTATGGCGACCTGGTCGACCTCATCATGCTCGACAGCCGCCTCTGGGGCCGCGACATGCAGGCGCGCGGCATGGCCGCCGATCCCGAGCGCACCCTGCTGGGTTTCGATCAGGAGGCCTGGCTCGACGATCAGTTTCGCACCTCGACCGCCCGCTGGCGGCTCCTGGGGCAGCAAGTCATGATGGGTCAGCTCCTCTTCCGCGCGGCGCCGACGCTGCCCATCACCAGCCTCAACCCGGATCAGTGGGATGGCTACGAGGCCGCCCGCGGCCGCCTGTTCGGCAGCGTGCGCGACAACGGCGTCGGCAACCTGGTGGTCCTGACCGGCGACATCCACACCAGCTGGGCGATGGAGCTGACCGAGGATCCCAACGACGCGGATCGCTACGACCCGCTGACCGGCGAGGGCGCGCTGGCGGTCGAGTTCGTGGGGACCTCGGTGACCTCGCCCGGCCTGCCGGCGGTCCAGCCGGCGCTGCTCGAGACCATCCTCAGCGTCAACCCGCACATCAAGTTCGTCAACGTGCAGCAGCGCGGCTGGCTGCAGCTCGACATCACGCCCGAGCGCGTGCAGGGCGCCTGGTTCCTCTATGAGCGGGTGGACACCGACGAGCCCCAGACGGCCCAGATCGGGGCCATCTACGAGGTGATGGACGGCGTGGCGCGCCTGCTGGCGGTGGACGAGGTCGCGCCGCCGATCCCCAACGCGCCGCCGCTGGCGTGAGCGCGTCTCGGCCTGACGACGTCCGCGAGGTTCACGGGGGGCCGCCGCCGGGCGCGTAGGCCGCTTGCCTCACCGGCCCGTCGTTGACCCGGAAGCGCGCTACCACCCGGGCGTCCTCGGCACCCGACACCGGCAGGATCCAGTCGGCGTAACCCTGCAAGAACACTTGGTGTTCGTCCCAGCTCTCCCAGTAGTAGGCGGCGGCGGTGGGGAACCAGTAGTCGGTGGCGCCCAGCATCGGATAGGTGCGCCAGCGGTCGCCGACGCGGGCCCGCGTCTCGGCCTGCACGACCACGATCTGGCGGAACATGCGGAAGCCGAAGCGGTCGCCGCCCCCGACCAGTGGCTTGATCAGTAGGGCGGCGTGCGCGATCGCCAGCGTCGTCAAGATCGCGGCCCGCAGCCCCCGGCGCGCGGGGTGGGCGGGCTGCTCGAGGACCGCCCGACGGCAGAGCAACACCGCCAGCGACACGCCGGCCCCGACGGCGAGCAGGTTGGTCGGGGGCAGGGGATAGATGCCCGCGGCGCGGAAGCCGCCCGCGACCGCGACCGCGAAGGCCACGCCCCCCGCGAGCCACCGCCAGGCCGGCTCGGCGCGCGGCGCAGGCGGTCGGTCCGCGTAGAGCACGTAGCCGGCGATCATGAGGTAGCTGAAGCAGCGCACCGGCATCAGCGCCTCGATGCCCACGTGCAGCGCCACCCCCAGCGCCACGGCCGCCACGCGCAGGCGGGGCACCCAGAGGCCCACGACGAGGAAGGCCTCGAGCGCGAGGGTGAGCCCCGCGGTCGCGACATAGATCGGGTGGCCGGCACCCAGCGCGTCATCGAGGCCCATCGGCCCCCACATCGTGCCGTAATGAAGCAGCGCCTCACGCACGATGAGGCCGTCGAGCCAGGCGGCGTCGATCTTCGCCGCCACGGCCGCCACGTAGACCGAGGTGAAGAGCAGCCGAAGCGCCAGGCGCGGCCAGGCGGCGGCCGGCGCGCGTCCCGACCACGCGGCGACGAGACCCAGGCAGAGCAGCAGCAGGTACTGGTTGGAGGTGTAGCTGCGCTGGTCCACGAAGAAGGCCGCGCCATAGCCCGCGAGCAGGGCCAGCGGCGCCCAGGGACCGGCCGGCCGGAGCACCATCCAGGCCGCGGCGAGCGCCATGATCCCGAGCGCCCCGTGCGCGGCCGCCTCGGTCAGCGGCGTGCGTGGCAGGATTGGGAGCAGGTCGAACCAGGGCAGGCGAAAGGTGTCGGGCGGCTGCAGGATCGCCAGCGGCACGTTCACGGTGAGCAGATCGCGCAGCACCGTCACGCCCAGCAGAGCGGCGAAGATGCGACGGTGGGTCGGGGGCTCGTCGCCCAGCGCGGCGGCGACGCGGTCGACGGTCGGCGACTCCTGTCTCGACATCGCTCCTCCGCGTGGCCGGCGCCGCGCATCCTAGCAGCTTGCCCGGCCTGCCCGCTCGGCGCGGCCCCCGCACGGACGCCATTGCATCCACACGCCGCGGATCGGCATTCTGCGCGCCGTGATACCGATCAGTCCCATCACGGCGTGGCCCTACCGCGTCACGGTAACGGTGCCGCTCGCAGTGCTGCTCACATGGTCGCTCGCATTGCCGCTGACATCGCCGCTCGCGTTGCCGCTGACACTGCCGCTCGCACCGCCGCTGACACTGCCGCTCGCACCGCCGCTGACACTGCCGCTCGCACCGCCGCCGACACTGCCGATCGCACCGTCGCTGACAATGCCGCTCGCACCGTCGCTGACACTCCCGTTGACACTGCCGCTCACATTGCTGCTGACATTGCGGCTGACGCTCTGCCCGTTGGTTTGTGGGCAGGGGCATCGAGCACCCCGAGGGCAGCAAGGTGCTCGACCTGACCAGCCGCGGTCGCGACACGCCCGACGACACCACCACCCAGGTCGCGGCCGGCGCGGAGTAGAACACGCCCGGGTTACGCGCTCGTAACGGCCCCTGACTCCCTTCGCCCCGGCCAGACCCCCGCAAGGTCGCCCCCCACGCGGCTTCGAAGGCGTCGGGACCCCTCACCCGGTCTTGGCACGCGCCTTGATGACGGTGCCGGCGATGCCCATGGGTCCGGCGCCCGCGATGCCGGTGAACTGCGAGAACCTCGATGCGCCCCATCAAACGGATCCTGGTGCCGGTGGATTTCTCGCCTTGCTCCAGAGTCGCGCTGCAGCATGGCCTCGAGCTCGCCCGACAGTTCGACGCGGCGCTCACCGTCCTCCACGTCTACGAGCCCCCCCACTACGTGGGCGATGTGATGGTCCAACTGCCTGAGCGCACGTCGGTCACGGTGCAAGAGTACGTCCAACGACAGTCGGACCAGCTCCTCACCGAGCTCGTCACGAGCATCGAAGGCCTCGACGCGGTGACCTTCGACCGGGCGCTCGTCTCGGGCGTGCCGCACACGGCCATCGTCGAGAAGGCGCGCAGCCTCGAGGCCGAGCTGGTGGTGATGGGCACGCACGGGCGCTCCGGCCTCTCGCACCTGCTCATGGGCAGCGTCGCCGAGAAGGTGCTGCGACAGGCCCCGTGCCCGGTGCTCGTGGTGCGCGACCGCTACCCGGAGAAGCCGCGTTGAGCGGTCCGCCCTGAGCGGTCCGAGACACGAACCCGAAAGACCAACTCTACGAACCTCGGATGCCGAGATCCCCCAAACGGGGATCCCCGTTGACCCGGACGCCGGCCACCGGCGCCCGCGTGGGAGCGAGCAGAACCGCCATGGAAGTCCTCTTCATTCTGCTGCCGATCGCCCTGGGCTTCGTCCTCGCGGCCGTCTTCGTGTTCGCCTGGGCGGTGCGCGACGGCCAGTTCGACGACCTCGACACGCCGGCGCTGCGCGCCCTCCTGGATGATCCGCGGGGCGCGGACGACGAGCCTCGCCGTTGATCCTCGCCGACTCGATCCTCGAGGAGTTCGAATATGACGACGCCGTGGTCCGCAAGTTTGCGGTCGCGACGGTCGTGTGGGGCGTGGTCGGCATGCTGGCCGGGCTGCTCATCGCGTTTCAGCTCGTCGTCCATCAGCTCAACTTCGACCTGCCCTACCTGACCTTCGGCCGCCTGCGCCCCATCCACACCAACGCGGTCATCTTCGCGTTCGTGGGCAATGGCATCTTCATGGGGGTCTACTATTCGGTCCAGCGCCTGCTGAAGGCGCGCCTCTTCAGCGACGCGCTGTCGAACGTCCACTTCTGGGGCTGGCAGCTCATCATCGTCGCGGCGGCGGTGACCATCCCCCTCGGCATCACCACCGGCAAGGAGTACGCCGAGCTCGAGTGGCCCATCGACATCGCCATCGCGGTGATCTGGGTCATCTTCGCGATCAACTTCTTCGGCACCCTGGCGCGGCGCCGCGAGCGCCACCTGTACGTCGCGATCTGGTTCTACATCGCGTCCATCGTCGCGGTGGCCCTGCTGCACATCGTCAACTCGCTCGCGCTGCCGGTGTCGCTGTTCAAGAGCTACCCGGTCTACGCGGGCATCCAGGACGCGCTCGTCCAGTGGTGGTACGGCCACAACGCCGTCGCCTTCTTCCTGACGACCCCTTACCTGGGCCTGATGTACTACTTCATGCCCAAGGCGGCCCAGCGCCCGGTCTACAGCTACCGCCTGTCGGTGGTGCACTTCTGGTCGCTGGTCTTTTTGTACATGTGGGCCGGGCCGCACCACCTGCTCTACACGGCCTTGCCTCAGTGGGCGCAGACCCTGGGCACCAGCTTCTCGATCATGCTCATCGCGCCTTCGTGGGGCGGCATGATCAACGGCCTGCTCACCCTGCGCGGCGCCTGGGACAAGCTGCGCACGGATCCCGTCCTGAAGTTCATGGTGGCGGCCGTGACCTTCTATGGCATGTCGACCTTCGAAGGTCCGATGATGGCGCTGAAGTCGGTCAACGCTCTCAGCCACTACACCAACTGGACCATCGGCCACGTCCACGCCGGCGCCCTGGGCTGGAACGGCTTCCTGACCTTCGCGATGCTCTACTGGCTGTTCCCGCGCCTATGGGGGGCCAAGAAGCTCTACAGCGACAAGCTGGCCACGACGCACTTCTGGCTCGGCCTGGTCGGCATCGGCATGTACGTCCTCTCGATGTGGGCCGCCGGCATCGCCGAGGGCCTGATGTGGAAGGAGTTCACGCCCGACGGTCGCCTGGCCTACGGTCAGTGGAGCCAGACCCTGCCCACGCTCAACCCGATGTACTGGGTGCGCGGCATCGGCGGCGTGCTCTACATCAGCGGCGTCGTGGTGATGGTCTACAACCTGTGGAAGACCGCGAAGAGCGGTCGCCCCGAGAATCAGAAGGACTCGGCCCCGGCGCTCGAGCCCCTCGTCGCGAGCGGCCACGGACGCTTCCATCGCCTGCTCGAGGCCAAGCCGCTGACCTTCACCATCCTCACCACGGTCGCTGTGGCCGCGGGCGGCGCCTTCGAGATCATCCCCAGCCTGCTGATCGACAGCAACGTGCCGACCATCGCCGCGGTCAAGCCCTACAGCCCGCTCGAGTTGGAGGGTCGCGACATCTACGTGGCCGAGGGCTGCTACAACTGCCACAGCCAGGAGGTGCGGCCCTTCCGCGCCGAGACGGAGCGCTACGGCGAGTACAGCAAGGCCGGCGAGTTCATCTACGACCGCCCCTTCCAGTTCGGCTCGCGCCGCATCGGCCCGGATCTGCATCGCATCGGCGGCAAGTATCCGAGCCTCTGGCACTACCGGCACATGCAGAACCCGCGCGACACGTCGGACGGCTCGATCATGCCTTCCTACCCGTGGCTGCTGGAGGATCCCCTCGACCTCAGCCTCACCCAGGCCAAGCTGAAGGCCTTCAAGACCTTCAACGCGCCCTACACCGACGCCGAGGTCGAGGGCGCGGTCGACCTCGCCCGCGCCCAAGCGGCGAAGATCGCTCAGGACATCGGTGAGCCGGGCGCGGCCGACAAGAAGATCGTCGCCCTCATCGCGTACATGCAGCGCCTGGGCACCGACATCAAGGGGGCGAAGCCGTGAAGGCGCTGATCCTCGCGCAGACCGACTACCTCGTCTTCCCGCTCATCGCGGTCGTGCTGTTCGTAATCGTGTTCGGCGCCGCCCTGGCGTGGGTCTATCGACCCGGCTCCAAGGAAATCTACGCAGCGCGCAGCCGCATGGTGTTCTCGGACGAGGAGGGTGATCGGCGATGAGCGAGCCCAAGGACGAGCTGCTCGATCACGCGTACGATGGCATCCGCGAGTACGACAATCCCCTGCCGAAGTGGTGGCTGGGCATCTTCTATATCTCGATCATCTTCGCGCTGATCTACATCCCCTACTACCTGTTCCTGGGCGGGCCCAGTCAGGAGGACGAGTACGCGGCCGAGATGGCGGCGGCGGCGGCCAGCGCGCCCAAGGTCGACGCCGCGGGCGAGGACGCCCTGGAGAAGATCGCGGCGGACGCTGGCCGCGTCGGAGAGGGCAAGGCGCTGTTCGCCGTCAACTGCATGCCCTGCCACGCGGCGGACGCCGGCGGCCTCGTCGGCCCCAACCTGACCGACGACCACTGGATCCACGGTGGGCGGCTGACGGACATCGCCCGCGTGATCAGCGAGGGCGTGCCCGAGAAGGGCATGATCGCCTGGAAGAAGCAGCTGTCGCCGGCGCAGATCCAGTCGCTCACGGCCTTCGTCCGGTCCCTGCGCGGCACGAAGCCCGCGGCACCCAAGCCGCCCGAGGGCGAGCCCTTCGGGGGCTGAGTCCGCCGGCGCTCCCCGTCTCGGCTCGGGTGGCCGAAGCGGAGGACGGCGCGGCCATGGGAGTGCGTGGATGCCCCTCGCCGAGAACGACACCGTCAGCACCCTGGGCGACGAGGGCCAGCGCGTCTGGCTCTATCCCTTGCGCGTCATGGGCCGCTTCGTGCGCGCGCGCACGGCGGTGTCGATCGTGCTGGTGGCGGCGCTGCTCGCCGCGCCCTGGATCGAGGTGCTGGGCCACCCGGCCATGTACTTCGACATCGAGCATCGCCGCTTCTACTTCTGGGGCCTGACCCTCTTCGCCACCGACGCGAGCTACCTGCTGTTCCTGTTCGGGGCCTTCATCTTCGGCGTCTTCTTCTTCACCGCGGTCTTCGGCCGCGTGTGGTGCGGCTGGCTGTGCCCTCAGACGGTGTTCCTGGAGTCGGTCATCCGGCCGATCGAGGAGCTCATCGAGGGGCCCCCCAGTCGCCGCAAGAGGCTGGACGCCGAGCCCTGGTCGGCGCGCAAGCTGTTCAGGAAGGGACTGAAGCTCACCGCGTTCCTGGTCGTGGCGGGCGCCATCTCGACCACGTTCACGGCCTACTTCCTGGGCGCCCACGGTGTGATCGAGGCCCAGGCCGATCCGGGTTCGCACCCCATCGGCTTCGCGGCGTTCGTCGCGCTCACCGGCGTGCTGATGTTCGACTTCGCCTGGTTCCGCGAGCAGACCTGCATCGTGGCCTGCCCCTATGGGCGCTTCCAGTCGGTCCTGATGGACGGCGACTCGCTCACGATCGGGTACGACGTGGGGCGCGGCGAGCCGCGGGGCAAGCCCAAAGACGGCCTCGGCGGCGACTGCGTCGACTGCCGCAAGTGCGTCCAGGTCTGCCCGACCGGCATCGACATCCGCAAGGGCATCCAGATGGAGTGCGTCAACTGCGCCGCCTGCATCGACGCGTGCGACGGCATCATGGACAAGATCGGCCGGCCGCGGGGCCTGATCCGCTACGCCTCGCTCAACTCGCTGGCCGGCAGCCCGCTGCGCCTGGTGAGGCCGCGAGTGATCGCCTACGGCCTGGCGCTGGTGGCGGTGACGGTCGGCTTCGGCGCGGCGGTGACGCTGCGCGAGCCCATCGAGGTGCAGGTCAACCGCATGGTGAACGCACCCTACGTCACGCTGCCGGACGGGCGGATCCAGAACATGCTGACCCTGCGCGTCTCGAACAAGACCGCCCTTGTCCGGCACTTCGTGGTGCAGACCTTGGAGCCCAGCGACGGTGAGGTCACCTCGCCGGTGCGTGATCTGGCCGTGGGCGCGGGGCAGGTGGCCAGCTTCCCGCTGCTGCTGATTCGGCCCGACCCGGGCGCTGCGCGGTCGCGCTTCTCGTTGCAGGTGAGCGACGACCATGGCTACCGTCATCGGCTCGAGACCGTCTTTCTGGCCCACGGGGCGGCTGCGCCCGCTGACGAGGGGACGAGGCCTTGAGCGCCACCGCGCCGCCCACCCAGAGGAGCCCCTGGCCCTGGGCCATCGCCGCCGGCATGGGGGTGGTGTTCGCCGTCAACGGCTTCATGTTCTATCTGGCGAACACCCACCGGCCCATCCTCGAGGCCGAGGACTACTACGAGCGCGGCCTCGAGCACGACCGGGTGATCGAGGCGGAGCGCGCTTCGGCGAGGCTGGGCTGGCGTGCTGACGTGGCCGTGGTCGACGGCGGCGTGCGCTACACGGTGAGCGACCGCGATGGCCAGCGGGTGACGGGCCTCGTCGGGGCCCTGGCCATGACCCGCGCCGACACGCGCGCTTATGACCGAGAGGGTCCCTTCGTCGAGGTGGGGCCCGGCGTCTACCGGGCCGTGCGAGGCGACGGTCACGGCCTCTTCAGGCTGCGGGCGCACCTGGCGGGCGCCGCCGGGACGTCTTGGGTGGACGCCCGGCACTTCGAGATCCCGTGAACACCCTGGGGGCCGTCCTCGCCGCCAGCCTGGTCGGCAGCCTGCACTGCGCGGGCATGTGCGGTGGCTTCGTGATGCTCTACGCGGGGCCGCGAGGCGGGATCGGGCGGCACGTGGCCTATAACCTGGGGCGGCTGCTGAGCTACACGGCGCTGGGCGTCTCGGTCGGCTTCGTCGCGGGTCGCGTCGACGTCGCCGCGGCCACCTGGGCGGGCGTGGGGCGGGTGGCGTCGGTGGTCCTGGGGGCGCTGCTCGTTCTCATCGCGCTGCGCGAGTTCGGGCTGCTGCGCCGGCGCGCGCCGCTGGTACAGATCGAGGGCCGTCCGGGCCGGCGGGCTCGCCTGCAGGCAGCGGTGGGGCGCCTCACCCGCCGACCGGGGCTGCTGCCCGCGCTGGCCGTGGGGCTCCTCTCGGCGCTGCTCCCCTGTGGCTGGCTCTGGAGCTTCGTCGTCGTGGCGGGCAGCACGGCCGATCCGCTCCGTGGCGGTCTGGTGATGGCGGCCTTCTGGCTGGGCACGGTGCCGGTGCTGGTCACCGTGGGCGGGCTGGCCCAGGCGCTCGGGAGCAGGCTGCGGCGCTACGCGCGTCCCCTCGCGGCCACGACCCTGCTGTTGGCGGGCCTCTACGCGCTGGCCGGCAAGTGGACCCCGATGACCACCGCCAGCGCCGACGCCCCGCCCGGCCAACCTCACTGCGGGCCTGGCCTGCCGGGCGATCCCCTGGAGTGAGCCCCGACGCCCCCACGCCCTGCGTCCACTGCGGCCTGCCCGCCCCCGCCGTCGACGGCGGCCCCGCGTTTTGCTGCGCAGGCTGCCGCGCCGTCCACACGATGATGCGCGAGGTCGGCCTCGACGACTTCTATCGCCTGCGCGATCGCACGGGCTCGGCCGCGGTCGGCCGGGCAGCCGACGAGATCACCAATGATTACGAATACTTCGATGACGCGGGCTTCTTGGAGCGCTTCGCGCCGGATGGGCGCTCCATCGTCCTGCACCTCGACGGCGTGCACTGCGCGGCGTGCGTCTGGGTGATGGACCAGCTGCCGCGGGTCGCCGACGGTGTCACCGCGGCCCGCCTCGACTTCGGGCGCGAGCGCCTCTACCTGCGCTGGGATCCGGCGCGCGTTCGGCTGAGCGCGATCGCCCTGGTGCTCCAACGCCTGGGCTACCGCCCCTCGCCGGTGGGCGCCAAAGCCGAGAGCGCGCGCCGCGCCGAGGCCCGGGCCGAGTTGATCCGCCTCGGGGCGATGGGCGCCGTGGCGGGCAACGCGATGATGGTCGCCGCGGCCCTCTACGCGGGCGCCTTCAGCGGCATGGAGGCGCGCTTCGAGCGCTTCTTCGAGTGGGTCTCGCTGGTCCTGGCCGTCCCGGCCGTCACCTACGGCGCGCTCCCTTTCTACCGGGGCGCGATGGCGGGCTTGCGCGCGCGGGTGGCCCACATCGACCTGCCCATCGTGCTCGGCCTGATGGCGGGCTTCGGCGCCAGCGTGGTCGCCACGGTCACGGGCCGCGGCGAGATCTACTACGACTCGGTCACGGTCCTCGTCTTCCTGCTGCTGCTGGGCCGCTTCGTGCAGCGGCGCGGACAGCGGGCCGCCCTGGGTCGCGCCGAGCTGTTGGCCTCGCTCACGCCGGCCTGGGCCTGGCGCTGGGACGGCGCCAGGTGGCCGCGGGTGCCAGCCGCTTCGGTCCGGGTGGGGGACCGCGTGCGCGTGCTCAGCGGTGAGGCGGCGCCCGTCGACGGACGGGTGCTGGGCGGCCTTGGGCACTTCGACCAGAGCCTGCTGACCGGTGAGGCGCGCCCCGTCGCGGTCAGCCAGGGCGGCGCCGTCTTCGCCGGTACGGTGAGCGTCGGCGACGTGATGGAGCTCGAGGCGACCGCGTCCGGGGCCGAGACGCGCCTCGGGCGGCTCGTCGATCTCATCGAGCGCGCCGGGGACGAGCGCGCCCCCGTGGCGCGGCTGGCCGACCGGATCAGCGGGTGGTTCGTCCTCGTCGTCATCGCCCTGGCCGCCCTGGGCGCGGCGGTCTGGTGGCAGCGGGACCCCGCGCGCGTCTTCGACGTGGTGGTCTCGCTGCTGGTCGTGTCCTGCCCCTGTGCGCTGGGGCTGGCGAC
>CALBMW010000281.1 GCA_937896275.1 uncultured Myxococcales bacterium | reverse complement strand
GCGAGGTCGGACAGCCCGGCGTCCTCGCCCGACCAGTACATGGTGGCGTCGCGGTAGAAGCTGTGGGACAGCCCGATGGCGTGGCCGATCTCGTGCGTGGCCACGCCCTGCACGTCGGAGCGCCCGGCCTGGCCGGTCGTCGTCCAGTCGAAGGTCTGCTCGTTGAACTCGATGGCCGCGCCGCTGATGACCCCGTTTCTCCGGTTCGTGGCGGTGACCCCTTCGGCGAACTCGCCGTACTCCCGCGGCCAGGCTTGGCGGAAGTCGACGGTGATGACCCCGCGGGCGGCAACCTCACGAAACGAGAGCGACGAGCCCTGGACGCGCGCCCAGGTGTCGAAGGCTGCGCGGATCGCCTCGGCGTCGCTCCCCGCCGCCACGTCCGCGGTGGGCCGCCCGATGCTGAAGGTGGGGGTGGTGGTCCAGTGGCTCGTGTCGCCGTCGAGCGTCGCGAAGCCCAGCACGGCGCCAGGGGCCACCGTCACGGCCAGGAACAGCAGCGCCGCGGTCGTGGCGCGTCGGCGTCGTTGGGGCAGGCGTCGAACCACGGGGACCTCCTCGGGGCGGGGCGCGCCATTGGTAGCCGAAGCGTCCCACGACGGTCAATCGACGCGGCCGTTGCCCTGCACCCGGCGTCGATGATACGAGGCGCGCAGATGAACCGACCCAACCCCCGCGGCCTGCCGGCCCTCGTCCTCCTCTCGATGCTGGCGGCCGGCCTCGTCCTGCCCCTCGCCGGCTGCCCGCAGGCGCGCACTGACAGCACCTACGCGGACACCGCCCGCTACCGGTACGAGCAGGGCATGGAGGCCTTCGAGGACGAGAACTACCTCGAGGCCGTCAAGCACTTCACCTTCGTGAAGAGCAAGTTCGCCTATAGCAAGTACGCCGCCCTGTCCGAGCTGCGCATCGCCGACAGCTTCTTCGCCCAGGAGAAGTTCATCGAGGCGATCGACGCCTATCGCCTGTTCATGCGCGGCCGCCCCAACCACCGCGAGGTGCCCTACGCGATGTGGCGCATCGCCGAGGCGAACTTCGAGCAAATCCCCAGTGATTTCGTGCTCTTTCCACCCGCGCACGAGAAGGACCAGGGCGCTACCCGCGAGGCGATTTCGGCCTACCAGCAGTACGTCGAGCGCTTCCCTGGCGACCGTCACGTCCCCGAGGCACAGCGACGCATCCTCGAGGGGCGCCGCGCGCTGGCTGACTACGAGCTGTACGTGGCCCGCTTCTACCTGCGGGACGACCGCAACGTCTCGGCGCGCGGTCGCCTCGAGACGGTGGTCGAGCAGTTCGGCGACGTGAAGGATCGGTGGGCCGAGGGCGCCTGGATGCTGGTCAAGGTCTACGACGCGCTCGATCGCCGCGCCGACGCCCTCGCGACCGCGCGCCGCATCATCGACACGCTGCCGGCCTGCGACGAGGCCGACGACGCGCGCGGCTTTCTGCGCAAGCACGGCGGCTGAGTCCTCATCGCGGGTCTTCGCGCCCGCCCGGGGGGCGCCCCAGCGGAACGCCTCACCGCGGCGCCTGCGAGCCCGTCAACTCGATCGCAGCCAGGGCCTTCGAGTCGATCCACGTGGATTGACCCCGCAACCGCTCGTTCACCCAGTGCTCGATGGCCAGCGACCGCTGCCGCGCCTGCCAAGGCGGGAGCCAGGCCGATCGCGCCGCGGCCCACCCGTCGGCCGGCGGCTCGGTCCGTCGCAGCAAGCGCCCCACCATGTAGTGCTGGCGCACGCGGTGTACGGCGGTGACGGGGTGGGCTGCGTCCCGCGCGAAGAGGTCGTCGAAGAGCGCCGGCGCGAGGCCCACGCCCGGCACCGCCTGCCCCGCGGACCGCGGGAACGCGGGCGTCGTGCCGTCGCGCAGGTGCTCGGCCTCGATCAGTGCCTGCAGGGCACCTTCGTCCGATCCGGACTCGAGCAGCGCGCGGACGCGATCGGCCACGCCGCGCGCGTGCGGCAGCGCGTCGAGCTCCTCGAGCAGCGCGGCCGCTCCCTCACGCTGGACGCGGGGATCGGAGAGCGGGCGCTCGGTGGCCGGTGTGCGGCGCACCACGCGGTAGACCGCCCAACCTTCAGCCTCGGCCCTGGGGGCGCCGATCTCGCCCTCCGGTTGGTCGAAGACCGCACCGAGCCGCTTGCGTCCCATCATCCCCGCGTCGCCCCCGCGCCGCGCGAAGGGCCCATCACTGTCGGCCCGTGCCACGTCCTCCCAGGCCTCGCCCGCCATGACCCGCGCCCGCATCGCCTCGACGCGTGCCTTTGTCGTGGCCTGCGCGTCCGCGGCTCCGCTCGGCTTCGCGGCCGCGAACAGCCGCTGCACCCGCGCGCGCGCCGGCGTCTTGAAGCGGTGGATGTTGCGCGCGTACCAGTCGGCGATCGCGGGCCCCCGCGTCCGCACCGCGGCGTCGATCTCGGCGGTCGTCGGGACGCGCAGCGTCTGCACCACCCGCGCCTCGATCCGGGTGCTCTCGTCCCGCCAGGCCTCCTCGGCGGTCGCGTCGGGCACCTCGGCGACCAGCGCCTCGGCGAGCAGGCGCGCCTCGATCAGGTCGCGCGCGATCCGTTCCACCACGGCGGCCGTCGTTCCGAAGCGAAGCGCGGCGCGAGCGGCCGCGTCCGTCGGGTCGGTCCCGCCCGCGTCGGGCAG
>CALBMW010000280.1 GCA_937896275.1 uncultured Myxococcales bacterium | reverse complement strand
CCCAGCTTGTTGCGCCCAGGTCCGGCGGTCCGTCGATCGCCATGGCCACGACGGCTCGGCGGGCGCGGCGCCGCGCGGGCCGCAGGGTCGCGCGGCGCAGTAGCCGATGGCGCCCGCGGTCTGCTAGGGTGCGCGTGCTCCCGGTCGGCGTCCGACCGCTCGGTCCGACGGCGCTGTTCGTGCCGCGGCGATGAGCGTCCCCTTGTGGAGGTTGGTGCAAACGGTTGGGGTCCATAGCGTGCCACTCGCCAGTGGCTGCCCGTCGAGTACCCCAAGGGCGCTCAAAATGCGGTGCGGCCGCGCGACGGCACCAAGCCGGACCTCCCGCGTACCACCCTCCCTTGGTCGCGCACCCATCGTCAACGCGTGGGCCGCCCCGGACCTCAGGGCCGCGTCAGGCTGGCCGGGAGCTTTCTCGCTCGTTGGGGTGACCGCCGGGGCGAAGCTCCCAGGCCGCCGGGCTACCAGCCTCCACCTCGCCCGCGCGACGGCACGCTGATCCGTCCGGCCGAGCGCCCCGCACATGCGCTGCGGGCGTGCGTTCCCTCTGTCGCTCTATCGCCTGACGGGGTTGGAGAGGCTGAGCAGGGTCTCGCCTGCCGCACCGACCAGCCGCACCTCGACCTCGTCGCCGTCCACCAGCGGACCCACTCCCTCGGGCGTCCCCAAGGACACGAGGTCGCCGGGCCACAGCGTCATCACGGCCGAGATCGCCACGAGCACCTCGGCGGGGGTCCATAGCAGGTCCGCGAGCGCGCCGTCCTGGCGGAGGACCCGGTTGACCCGGCATTGCACGCGAGACGCACGCCAATCGAGCGCCGCCGGCAGGCGCACGTCGGACAAAGGGCAGAAGGTGTCGAAGCCCTTCGCCCGCGTGAAGCGCCCCCCATCGGCCTTCTGCAGATCGCGCGCGGTGACGTCGTTGAGCAGCGTCCAGCCCGCGATCGCGCCCTCGGCCGCCGCGAGGGTGGCGTGGCGGAGCGGCGCGCCCACAACGACCGCCACCTCGGCCTCGTGGTGCACCATCGCGCTCTCCGGGGGCAGCCGGATGGCCTCGCCCGGTCCGATCACCGCGCTGGTCGACTTGAGAAAGTAGAGAGGTGCCTGCGGCACCGCGTTCCCGAGCTCCTCGGCGTGCCGCCGAAAGCTGCGGGCGAGGCAAATGATCTGGCCCCCGAAGCGCGGGACGACGGAGCGCGGCGGGCGCTCACCGATCACTTGTTCTCGGGCTTGGGCTCGGTACCCTCGGGCGGGATCTTGCAGGTGCAGTCGGTCACCGAGACCTGCTGCGACACCGCGTCGTCGTAGTGCTCGAGGCACAGGGCGCGGTCGTCGAACTTCAGCTCCTGCTTGCGCTTGGCGTCGTAGAGGAACCAGTACTCGCAGGTGGTGGGCGTCAGCTCGACTGCCTTGAAGAACTTGTACTCACCGGTCGTGTCCTTGGTCCACAGGTGCTCGGCCACCGCGAACTCGAAGGGCTCGTAGCCGTCCTTCTCGAGGCGAAGCTGATAGACCTGTGAGATCTCCATGTTCAGAAGGTTGGCCGGCGTGCGGACGACGATGTCCTCGCCGGTCTCGTCGTTCTTGATGACGCACTTCTCGTTGGGCTTGCAGACGAACGCGCCCAAGCTCAGGTCGGCCGCGGAGGCGTTGACGATGTCCACCTGCGCCGGCGTGCTCTCGATGCGCAGGATGCCGTACTTCTTCTGCTTGGCGAGCTGCTCCTCGAGGCTGCGCTGTTCCGCCTCGTCCTTGGCCGCCTGCTTGGTCGCCAGCGCCTCGGGCGAGGACACCTTGTAGAACTGCCACGCGCCCAGGCCGCCCACGGCCGCGATGAGGATCAGGAGGACGAAGTTGATGGTCTTGGGTCGCGCGTTCTCGAAGTCGGCCGACAGATCGACGGGCTTGCCCTCCTTCATGAGCAGATCACAGGCGCTGCTGTGATCTGGCTCCACGGGCCAGGGCTCGAACTGCCGCTTCTTCGCTTGCGCCTTCCGCTCGGCCAACGACAGATCGTCATCCACCACCGTCGACTCGGACTCGTCCTCACCTTGCGGGACAATCGGCTCGTCGTCATCGTCCGCGTCCGGCTGCGAGCCGCCTCGCTTGGCGAGATCGATCGTCGGCGCCCCCTCGGCCTTGGCCCCGACGTCGTCGGCGAGGGAGTCGATGATCTCGTCGCTCGAGAGATCCTGCTTCTTCTTCTTGTTCCTGGCCATGAATCTCCCGTTCCCGGCGTTTACCCGACCGCGAATGGTGCGAAAAAGGTGGCGGGAAGTATCGGGTAATCGCCGCCGTGGTGCAATAACGGTCCCACGTCGCCCGAACAAGTGCGGGAAATTGCACACCCCCGCCCGCAGCGGCTGACCGAAGTTCGCGCCGCAAGGAGTGATTCCGCAAGGGTTTCGCCCTGCTGGCGCGCCTTGACCCCCCGAGAGGGGTTCCGTAGACTCAGCCGGACTTCGCGCGTGGCCCTTTCTGGCGTCGCGCGCGTCCTTCCATCCACGGCGCCGGTAGCCGATCCGCGGGAGCATCCATGGCGGGCGAACGCAAGGAGAACTCGGTCCTCTTCCGGCTCAAGGAACTGAAGGAGATGACCGCCGACGAGCCCAAGGCCGCCCCGGGTCGCGCTGCGGCCGCGGCCCCCCCGAAGGCCCGGGCAACGGCCAACTTCATCGACGACGCGGATTCACTGCTCGCGGACATCCGCGGCACCGTCGATCAGGAG
>CALBMW010000279.1 GCA_937896275.1 uncultured Myxococcales bacterium | reverse complement strand
TCGCCGACGCGCCGCCCTGGGCCGAGATCGCCGCGCGCTTTCGGCGGCACCTGGACGCCGGCCCGGTGCTCTGCGGCTACAACTTCGCCTTCTACGACGCGCGCGTCATCGCCGCCGAGAACCTGCGGCACGGCGTGGACTGGACGCTGCCGACCGCCCTGGACCCCTTCGTGTTCGCCCTGTGGCACCACCGCGGCGAGCGGACGCGCAAGCTCGGCAACACCTGCGCGCTCTACGGCATCGGATTGCCCGAAGATCGGGCGCACAGCGCCGACGCGGATGCCCTGGCCACCGTGGCGCTGTTGATGGCGATGGTGCAGGTGGGCTGCGTCCCGGACGACGTCGAGGCGGCCTTCTGCGAGCAGGCGCGGCTGCGCGCGATCCTCGACGTCGAGGAGGCCGAGTATGGCCGATACCTCTACGCTGACCGCACGGACGGTCAACTGCGCGTCGGCCTGGGCAAGTTCGCCGGCACGCTGCTCGACGACGTCGACGAAGACTACGTGCGCTGGATCGCGGGCCGCCCCGATCTGCCCGACTCCGTGCGGCTCGCGGTCAATCGGCGCCTCGGCAAGGTGGAGCAGATTGGCCTATTCTGAGCCCGTGCAAGGCGCGCGGCGGGCGGGCCGAGAAAAATGTCGACCCGGCGAGATGACATGGCCCTCGATCTTCGCTACATTTTCCGCCGCATTTTCAGCCGGAAGATGCCCACCGTCGTTCGCCCGTGCAGACAGCCGTGCGGGGGGCAAAACGTGACCGATCGGCGGCAGCATTGTGAGGGTCCGTTGAAAGAAAGGCTCGTGGACCATGGTCGACGAAGCACGGCTACGTAGCGTGGACGCGGTACACGCCCACTTGGCTAATATCGGTCGGGCCGACCTGCTCACGCGCGAGCAGGAGATCGAGGTCGCCACCCGCATCGAGAGCGGGCGCGAGGGCGTGCTCAGCGGTCTGATCGCCACCGACGCGGGTGTCCGGGCGGTGATCGAGCTGGCGCGCCAGGTGAAGCGCGGCAAGCACCAACTCCGGGACGTACTCGACGGCGGCACCAACCGGACCACCGACGAGGAGACCGGCCTCGAGGGCGTCGACCTGCTCCAGACGCTGGCCGACGAGATGAAGCGCGTGGCGCGCGCGCGCCGCCGGAGCGACCGGCGGATCACCAAGACCGACCGACGCAAGAACCGGGACTACGACATCGAGCTCGTGGAACTGCTCAAGCGCATGGCGCTCCGTTGGGACGTCATCGACGAGCTCGCGGCCAGCATCAGCGATCGGCTGGCCGAGCTGGAGGCCGCACGGCTGTGCCTGGACGCCGGCGAGATGACGGCGGAGCAGTACGAGCAGGCCGAGTTCGACGTCGGCGCGTCGTTGGAGGATCTGCGCGAGCTGGTGCCGGAGATCCGCCGGGCGCGGCGCGATCTGGACCGCGCGCGGGGCGAGATGATCCTGGCCAACCTGCGCCTCGTGGTCAGCATCGCCAAGCGCTACGTCAACCGTGGGCCCCACCTGCTCGACCTGGTGCAGGAGGGCACGATCGGCCTGATGCGGGCGGTCGAGAAGTTCGAGTATCACCGAGGCTACAAGTTCAGCACCTACGCGACGTGGTGGATTCGCCAGGCGATCACCCGGGCCATCGCCGATCAGGGCCGCACGATCCGGCTGCCGGTTCACGTGATGGAGTTGGTCGGCAAGGTGTCGCGGGCGTCGCGGCGCATGGAGCGCATGCTCGGTCGCCTGCCGACTCCCGACGAGATCGCGGCCGAGATCGACGAGACGCCGCAGCGCGTGTCCCGCGCGCTCGAGGTCAACCGCACCACGCTGTCGCTCGAGACGCCGGTGGGCGACGACGGTCGGCTGGGCGATCTGCTCGAGGACAGCGGCGCGATCGATCCGCACGAGTCGGCCCGGCAGGCGCTGATGCAGGCGCACACCTCGCGGGTGCTCGACGAGGCGCTGACCGAGCGTGAGGCGAAGATCGTGCGACTGCGCTTCGGCATCGGGGTCGAGAACCGGCACACCCTCGAAGAGGTGGGCACGGTCTTCAACCTGACGCGCGAGCGCATCCGGCAGATCGAGGTGAAGGCCTTGCGCAAGCTGCGCCGCGGGCAGCACGGCGTGAACCTGCGCGCCTACCTCTGACCGTGGCCCGACCGTGTGGCGCCCGAGCGCGTGGCGCCTTTTGGGCCTTCCGCCGCCGCCGCGGCTGAGGCAGGGTGCTCCCGAGCGACCTTGCACCCTGGCGACGGAGCCCCCCGTGTCTCACGCCCCCCCCGAGTTCAGCGGCTTTCCCCCTGCCCTCTTCGACTTCCTCGCCGAGCTGTCGGCGAACAACGAGCGCGACTGGTTCGAGAAGAACAAGGCGCGCTACGAGGAGTACGTTCGCGGACCGGCGCTGGCCTTCGTGCGCGCGATGGCGCCCCACCTGGCCGCGGTGACGCCTCACCTGATCGGGGATGACCGCAAGATGGGCGGCTCGCTGATGCGCATCTATCGGGACACGCGCTTCTCGGCCGACAAGACGCCCTACAAGACCAATGTGGGCATCCAGTTCCGCCACGGCGCGGGCAAGGACGTCCACGGCCCCGGGCTGTACCTGCACCTGGACCTCGAGGAGACGTTCGTTGGGGTCGGCATGTGGCGCCCCGAGAAGGACGCGCTCGCGGCCATCCGGCAGCGCATCGCCGACGAGCCCGACCGCTGGCGCGGCATCACCGAGGATCCCGTCTTCGCCGCCACCTTCCGGCAGGGCGGCGAGTCGCTCAAGCGCGTGCCGCGCGGCTTCGACAAGGATCATCCGCTCGTCGAAGAGTTGAAGCGCACCAGCTTCATCCTGATGCACGATCTGCCGCCCGAGGCCGCCGAATCGGCCGAGCTGCCGCACACCCTGGGCACCCTGCTGAACACCGCCGCGCCCTACTGCCGATTCCTGTGTCAGGCCATCGGCTTGCCCTTCTGAAGAGGCGTCCGGAGCCGGTGCGCCGGCAGCGGCCTCACCACGCGAGGCTCCCCCCCACCAGCATCCTCGGATAACCCCCGAAGATGACGAACGGATCATCGGGCGCGAGCGGCACGGCATGCTCCAGGCGGGCGGTGAGATCGACGTCCGGCGCCAGCGGCCACTCGAAGCTCAGCGCCAGCTCGACGAAGGCGGGGAAGGGCGTGTCGTCGAGGCGGCCCTCGCCCGAGAAGCGCTCGTAGAGCAGCCACTGCATCGTGAGGCCAGCGTCGAGGCTCAGCGCCCAGGGGGCGCCGCGCCAGGTGGCGACCGCGCCGAAGAGGGTGCTCAGATCGACCCCCAGGTCGACCTCGTCCTGGTAGGCGCCGGCGATCGCGGCGCTGGGCCAGAGGCGCGCGGCCAGGCTGAAGGCGCCGGCGCGCAGGACCCGGCCGCGCAGCTCGGGCCCCAGGCGATGCACCAGGCCGGCGTGGGTCTGGTAGCGGACGCGCGCGTCGAGGCCGTCGGCCAGCCCCCACCCGACCACCGCGTCACCGGTCAGCACCGGAAAGTAGGGCAAGGGCGGCAGCAGGATGTTCAGGACGAGCAGGCCGCCCTCGAGATCGACGGCGCGCGCGCCTCGAGGCAGGGTCTCGGCGGTGTTCACGCCCAGCGCGAGGAGCCAGGGGGCGAGGGCGACCGTCACAGCGACCATCGGTAGCCCACCGACACCACCGGGAGGTAGCCGATGACCTTCAGATCCGCCTGCACCGGCACGACGGCGCGCCCGCGCAAGAACAGCCCGCCCGCCCAGTCCACGGCCACCTCGGCGTGCACGTGGTGCAGGGTCGGATCGAAGACGCGATCCACCGTGCCCGCGTCCACGTCGTCGACGTGGGTCCAGCGCGCGGTGAGCCCCACCTCGACGCGCACCCGGTGGCCGCGCGCCGTCTCGTGGTGATGAGCGCCGAGCAGGGCCGTCGTCAGTCCGCCGCCCAGGGGCGCGCGGTGCGGGCTGATCCCCGCGAGATCCTCGACGCCGAAGAAGCCGTTCGCGGCGCTCAGCCCCAGGCTCCAGGCGTCGCGGTACCAGCGCCCCGTGAGGCCGACGTCGTGGGACACGCCGACGACGGTCTCGTAGCGCGCCTCGAGGTCGACCGTCGGCGCGACCGGCGTGCGAAGGCTCACCTCGGCGGCGGGGAAGAGGCCGGCGAAGCCTCCGCCCGCGCGCAGGTCCGGCGCGGGCGGCGCCGCCAGGGCCGGGGCCGCGAGCATGGCCGCGACGACACACCCCGGGACCACGCCGAGCCTCACGCGGCGGGCTCGATCGCGACCACCCGCACGGCGTGGATCGCGCCGCTGTCATAGGGAAAGTCCGCGTGGGCGTCCTGCGTGGCGCCGTCCACGTCGAAGGCCCGCACCTGCAGCACGTGGCGGCCGACGCGGCGCGGCGTCCACGAGAAGCGCCAGAGCGACCACAGGTAGGGGCTGCGCTCGTCCGTGAGCGTGTTGAAGGTCAGCTCGGCGTCCTGCCAACTGCCGTCGGCGTGCACCTGCACCCGCGACACGCCCCGCCCCGGCGCCAGCGCCAGGCCCCGCAACTCCACCGCGCGGCCCACGCGGACGGTGCGACCGTCATAGGGTTCGTCGATGCGGCTGCGCAGGCGCATTCGGGCGGCCACCGGATCGCCGAGCCCGCGCAGCGCGCCATAGGGCGTATAGGTGCGCGTCGCCGTGATGCTGTCGAGCCACTTGACGGCCACCAGCCCATAGCGGCCGGGGAAGAGCGCGCGCACGGGCGCCCCGTTCTCGACGCGCAGCGGCTCGCCGTTGAGCGTGTGCGCGAGCATCGCGGTGTCATCCTCGGCCTCGCTGCGCGGCATATACGACGGGTAGCCGTCGAGACCTCGCAGCGACAGCCCGTGCGCCGCGTCCTCGAGGCGGGCCCGGGCCAGCACGTCACGAAGCAGGGGTCCCTCGAAGCGGCCGCTGCTCAGCAGCAGACCGCCCGGCAGGTTGCCCACGCACTCCAGGGTGACCTCGCGGTGCACCTGCGGCAGCGCCAGCAGGTCGTCGTAGGTGAGCGTGACCGGATCGCGCACGAGGCCGCGAAGGTGCAACCGCCACCGGGCGGGCTCGGGCGCGCGCGGAAGGCCGCAGCACCAGTTGACGTAGAAGTCGTCGGTCGGGGTGAGCGGGATCTCGGGCGTCGGCTGGAAGATGGACTCCCGCGCGTAGGCCTCGCCCACGTCGCAGCCGCTGAAGTTGAGGGGCAGCATCGCGGCCCCCACGGTGCCGCCGAAGAGCTTGATCGCCGAGCGTCGGTTCATGAGGCGCTGACTTCGCGGGCGGTGGCGCGGCGCTCGGGGGCGGGCGGTCGGATCACGGCATCGCTTCGCCGTCGGCGGGGCAGTCGGCCTTGCGCAGCACCGTCGCGAAGTCCTGCGTGGGCGTGAGGGCGAAGCGATCGCGCCGCGACGGATCCTTGCGCGCCTTGTCGTCGTCGAAGACCAGCACGAGGTGGTCGCGATCCAGCACCGCGATGCCCTCGGGCTTGCCGTCCAGGGTGCGACACAAGCGCGGGCGACCGGGCAGGCCGGTGGCCGGATCGATCGGGGCGCGCGCGAGCAGGCCCCCCACCCCTTCGGGGCGGTCGTCGCGCTCGTCCTCGAAGCTCCACGTCATCCAGAGGGTCGATCCGTCCGCCGCCATGCCGCTCAGCCCGTAGCTGCGGCCGCCGTGAGGCCAGCCCGCGCCGCCGAGCGTGGTCGTGCCGTCGGGCAGCGACACGACGCTCCACGAGGTGAAGTCGGCGCTCGTCAGACCCTTGGCGACGTAGCCCCGCGCCCCGAGGTAGACGCGATCGCCCTCGCCCGCGAGGCCCTCGAGCGTGACGTACTCGACCTGCCCGGGGAGCAGCGCGTCGATGGCCGCGTTGGCCCGCGCCGGATCGACCCTCTCGAGGCCCGCGCAGCCCGCGGCGGGATCGGGGCAGCGGTACAGGCTGCGGGTCATGGTCTCGAGCAGCAGGAACCCTTCGTCGCCGAGCGGCGCGAGCCCCTCCCACTTGATGCGGCCCTCGAAGGGCGCGAGCCTCATCGAGCGCACGGGCAGGTTGAGCCCCGTCTTCAGCGGCAGCGCGTAGGCGGCGACCCAGCCGTCGCGGTCGGTCACCACCCAGAGCAGGTCCCCGCGCCGCACGGCCGCGCTGGGCTCCCAGCGCTCGACCCCGTCGGGGGCCTGCAGCACGTACGGATAGGAGGGCGCGCCGCCGCACGCGGTGACGAGGGCGGCCGTGGCGAGCAGGAGCAGGAGCGAGAGAGGTGCACGCATGGTGCGCAGGGTAAGTAGCTGGTGCGCGCGAGACAAGGGGCGGGTGAAAGGCGATCCAACCGGGGCGCCGCGACCCGACCTTCGCCTCAGAGCCGCAGCAGCGCGTCGAGGATCATGGCCCCCCACACCGGGGCGGCGAGGCGGAGCGAGCGCTTGAAGCTGCCCCCCTTCGCCTCGCCTTCGTCCTCCTGAACCTGGGCGTCGAGCACCTCGGTCCCCACGACATTCCTCAATACTTTGACCAGCTTGGCCCGCATGTCGGCCGGCGCGAGCGTGCCACGGAGGTCCTCGGCCAGCGACGAGAAGCGGCCCTGCGCCGACGCGAAGGTCCGGCGGACTCGATCCGAGTCCACGTGCAAGGTGTCGAGCGGGCGCCCGTTGTTCCAGCCGCCGCCGTGCGTGTAGCTGAAGTCGCGGGCGCTTCGGGTGACCTCGGCCACCGTCGCGTCGCGGGCCGCGACGGTGGCCGGGAGCGCGTCGTGGTCGGGCCCGCCGAAGAACTCGGTCCACGCCTGCGGCAACGAGAGGGTCCGCACCCGCGCGAGTTGGGTCTCGAGTTCGGCCCCGAGCGCGTACTTGTTCGCCTCGAGCTCGGCGTGGTGCGCGCGTCGGTAGCGCGCGGCGAGCACCACGCCCACCACCGTCCCCACCAGCCCCAGGGCGAGCTTCTGCTGCGGCACGCGGTCCACCGGCGAGACCACCGGCGCGCCCTTCGCCCAGCGCAGCAGGTCGTCGTAGAAGACCGGCGGCAGCGTCATCAGCGCGGCCGACAGCGCCGACATCGCCGCGTCCCGGCGGAAGTCCACGTCGCGCCGGGCCAGGCGGAAGGATCGCTCGGCGTCCTCCTTGTCCGCCGACAGCAGGTCGAAGATGCGCTCGTCCCGCAGGCGGGCCGCGCGCGCCGCGCGATGGGCGTCGTCCGCGCGCCAACCGCCGACCGCGCCGTGCGTGCCCCCGAGGCCGGGCGGCTCGACCCA
>CALBMW010000278.1 GCA_937896275.1 uncultured Myxococcales bacterium | reverse complement strand
GCCCAGCGCCGCGCCGCGCACCCGCTCGGCCAGCGCCCCCGCGGTGAGGGTGCGCCAACGGACGCCGTCATGTGCGCGCAGGGCCGCGCGTCCGGGCGCCGCGTCCAGCCGATCGAGCACCGCTCGCGGCACCGAGGTCCAGGTCTGCATCGTCCCCCCACAGCCCACCGGAGGGGCGCATCCTAGCAAACCCCCGCCCGCCATCGGTTGCCGTCGTGCGCCGGTGTGTGCTACCGACCGGCGCTGACCTGTGTCGCGAGGTGTCCGTGCGACGATCGAGGCTCCCTGCCCTGCTCCTCTTCCTGACCGGCGCGACCGCGCTCGCGGCCGGCTGCGCGCAGGAGGTCGGCGACAGCTGCTCGTCGAACGCCGAGTGCGGCTCGGGGCGCATCTGCGACCGGGCCAGCCGTGGCGGCTACTGCACGGTGTCGCCCTGCGAGCCCGGCACCTGCCCCGAGAACGCCCTCTGCGTCGAGTTCGAGAACGCCGAGACCTACTGCATGGCGCTCTGCGACAGCAGCGGCGATTGCCGCACCGGCTACTTCTGCGACGGCGAGACCGGCGCTGCGCCCTACTGCCGCCAGCGCCAGTAGGCTCAGCAGGGGGCGGCGATGAGCACCGCACCGAGCTTCGACGCGACGCTGCCCCTGCTGCAGAGGGCACCCCTGTTCGGGGGCGTGCCGGACCGACACCTCGCCCTGGTGTGGGACCACGCCGACTTCCGCACGCTGGCGGCGGGCGAGACGCTGGTCCGCGAGGGCGACGCGGCGCGGTCCATGTTCCTGGTGCTGTCCGGGCGCATCGCGGTGATCAGGCACGGCGCGCGCCTGGGCACCTTCGGGCCCGGGGACTGCGTGGGCGAGATGGCCCTCATCGACATCCAGCCGCGCTCGGCCGATCTGGTTGCCATCACCGAGCTGTGCGTCATGGAGCTCGGCTTCGAGGATCTGCTGCTGCTGCAGGACGCCTCGCTCGAGACCTACGCCATCATCGTGCTGAACCTGGCGCGCGAGCTGTCGCGACGGCTGCGCAAGGCCAACGCCGCGCTCCTCGCGGCCGGCCTGCCCGGCGTCCATTGAGGGCCCCCCTGCTGGCGGGCGCCTGCCTGCCGCACGGCGCGACCCTGCTGCTGGCCATCGCGCTCCTGGCGTGCCAGGGGAACGCGACGGACCCCAACGGCGCCACGCCGGCGCCCCCGCGCCTGCTGCCCGTCGAGGCACCCCTGCTCGTCCCCGGATCCGTGGTCGTGCTGCGCGGCGAAGGCTTCCTGACGCCCCCGGCCGGTGAGACGCGCGTGCGTTTGGTGGGGCTGCTCGACGGCCTGCCCGTCGACCTGCCGGTGGAGCCCGCCGCCATCGGACCCACCCAGATCCGCCTGGCGCTCACCGGCCCGCTGAGGGCGATCTTCGGCGACGCGGGGCGGCTCGACGGCGAGGTGATCGTGCGGGTGCGGCCCGCCGATCTCGCGGTCGAGGCCGAGGCGCGCGCCGTGGCCAGCCTGCGCTTCGTCGCCTTCGTGCCCCCCCGGCTCACGGGGCTGACGGACTCGGTCGCCCCGGGCGCGCTGCTCGAGGCGACGGGGGACGGCTTCCTCGACGAGGGCGAGGGGCAGGCGTGGCTGCGGCTGGACGGCCGCTTCGTCAATGAGGCCGACGGCGTGACCACCCCCATCGACGGGGCCCGGCTCCCGATGACGACCCGGACCGGGCGCACGCGCGCCGCTTTCTACTTGAGCCCGGGCGTCCTGGGGCTGCAGCCGGGCCGCTTCGTTGGGGCGGTGACGCTGGCCGTGGCGCCGGCGGAGGGGGGCGAGGTCGAGAGCGCGTCGCTGCCGCTGGTCCTGGTGCAGCACGGCCCGCGGGTGGACGCGCTGGCCCCCGCCGCCGCGACGCGCGGACAGGTGGTGCACCTGCGCGGCGAGGGCTTCGTGCGCAACGATCCGGCGGCCGAGACGGCGACGCTGGTGCGCGCGCGCGGCGTCTTCACGCCCGTCGGGGGGGCCCCCCAGCAGGCCGAGTTCACGTTCGTGCCGGAGGCCTGGATCGACAACAACGAGATCCAGCTCGCGCTCCGCTCGCGGCAGGACGCCGCGGGCGCGCTGATTGGCATCGGCGCCACGCCCGGCGTCTTCGAGGGCGCGCTGGCCGTCGAGATCTTCGCCGGCTTCGACCGGGCCAGCTCGCCACCGCTCGAGGGCGTACGCTTCGAGATCGGGCCGCCGGCGCAGGCGGTCTCGCTGCGCTACCAGCCCAGCTTCCTCGAAGGCCTGGAGTTGTTCGGCCTCAGCGGCGCCTTCGACGATCTGCGCGCCCGGGTGCTGGCGGTCTGCGCGCGGGACTACGCCGGCCTGCGCGTGACGTTCTACGAGGGCCCACCGCCGGGGTGGGTGGAATACGTGACGGTGGAGCTGGGCGGTAGGGATCCCAATGGTTTCGGGCTGTTCGGGCTCGACAACAGCCCGGAGAAGGACGTGGGCAACCGGCAACTCGACGAGCTGATCGGCGGGGTGAACGCCGAGACCGAGGCGGCGGGCGGGCTGGCCTTCGGCGGCATCTTCCTCGAGTCCTTCCTGACGCTGTCGCCGGGCCACGCGGCGGCGTCGCCGATCGCCGATCCCGCGTTCGACGCCGTCTTCGGCCCCTTCAGCCGGGCCATCGATCCCCACGCGCGGCCCTACGTCGCGGGCGACGCGCTCGATCCGGCGCGGGCGGCCGAGTTGGACCGGGCGGTGGGCGCGCTGGCCAACCTGATCGGCTCGACCGTCACGCACGAGGTGGGGCATACGCTGGGGCTGGCCGCCGTGGAGGGCGACGTGCACAACCCCAACGACACCGAGGGGGGCCTGATGGACCGCGGGCTGTACCGCCCCTTTCGTGAGCGCGCGGCCCTGGACGACACGCCCCCGGGGCGCTTCGTCGGGGCCAACCGAACCTACCTGGACGGGCTCTTCGGTGAGTAGCCGGCCGGCGCGGCTGCACATGCTCCTGGGCGCACTGCTGCTCGGCTGCTCGGGCGCCGAGGACGGCGGGACGACCGCCCATGACGCGACGTCGGCGATCGACGCCGCGAAGGCGCGCGACGGGGGCAGCGGCTGCGCGACCGATCCCGAGTGCACCGGCGGGTGGGATCCCGAGGCCCCGGCGTGCGGTCCCATTCAGCGCTGCATCGGCGGTCGGTGCGCGCTGCCCCCGGCCAGCACCGGGGCCACCGCCGTCGAGACGGGGCGCCTCGTCTTCGAGACCGCCGCGGGTGAGGTCGCGTTTCAGGTCGAGGTGCAGGACACGCCCTTCGAGCGCCGCCGCGGCATGATGTGCCGGCGCGCGCTGCGCTCGGACTGGGGCATGCTGTTCCTGCAGCCCGAGACCGAGGTGCAGCGCTTCTGGATGCGCCACACGCTGATCCCGCTCGACATGGTGTTCCTCGACGAGGGGTGGACCGTGGTCGGCGTCGCGGCGGACGCCGTGCCCGAGACGCTGACTCCGCGGTTCGTGGACGCGCCCTCACGCTACGTGCTCGAACTCAACGCCGGCACGGCGGCGCGCGCGGGCGTCTTGGCCGGGGCCCACGCCCGCTTCTATGCCCCGGCCGAGGCTCGGTAGGGGCAATCGGTGCT
>CALBMW010000277.1 GCA_937896275.1 uncultured Myxococcales bacterium | reverse complement strand
GCCCCGAGCACCTGCTGCTGGCGCTGCTGCACGACAAGGCCACGGCCAAGGCGCTGCGTGCCTGCGGGGCGCGCGTGGCGGCCCTCGAGGCCGAACTCGAGCAGTACCTCGACGAAGAGGTCCCCCGCGTGCCCGGGCACCTGCCCTTCGAGGTGGTGCCGTCGGTGGGGTTTCAGGAGGCCTTGCAGCGGGCGGTCTTCAACGCCCAGTCCTCGGAGCGCCAGGAGGTCGGCGGTCCGCACGTGCTCATCGCCCTCTTCAGCCTGCAGAACTGCCACGCGGTGTACCTGTTGAAGAAGCAGGGCGTGTCGAAGCTCGATCTGATGGGCTACGTGTCCCACGGCCGCAACAAGGGCTTCACCGAGGCGCGCGAGGACGAGGACGAGGACGAGGCCGGCACCTTCGAGACCGCGGCAGAGTCTCCGCACGGCGAGGACGAGGACGAGGAGGGCGAAGGCGCGCCGCCCAAGCAGGCGCTCGAGTCCTTCACCACCAACCTCAACGTCGAGGCCGCGGCCGGCCGCATCGATCCCATGGTGGGGCGCGTCGAGGAGCTCGATCGCACCATCCACGTGCTCAGCCGACGCCGTAAGAACAACCCGGTGTTCGTCGGCGACGCGGGCGTCGGCAAGACGGCCATCGTCGAGGGCTTGGCGCTGGCGATCGTGGACGGCCGGGTGCCCGACGCCCTGAAGGGCGCCACGGTCTATTCCTTGGACGTGGGCGCGCTGGTGGCCGGCACCCGCTACCGGGGCGACTTCGAGAACCGGCTCAAGGCGGTGATCAAGCAGCTCGAGAAGACAGAGGGCGCCATCCTCTTCGTCGACGAGATTCACACGCTCATCGGCGCCGGGGCGGCCAGCGGCGGGGCCCTGGACGCCTCGACGATCCTCAAGCCGTTGCTCGCCCGAGGCCTGATTCGCTGCATGGGGGCGACGACCTGGCGCGAGTACCGGAGCGTCTTCGAGCGTGATCATGCGCTCGCGCGGCGCTTCCAGAAGATCGACGTCGACGAGCCCAGCGTCGACGAGACGATCCAGATCCTCGAGGGGCTCAAGGGTCGTTACGAGGAGTTCCACGGCGTCACCTTCACGCCCGAGTCGCTGACCGAGGCGGCCCGACTGGCGGGGCGCTACCTGCAGGACCGCAAGCTGCCGGACAAGGCGATCGACGTGATCGACGAGGCCGCGGCCGAGGTGAAGCTGGCCGGCCGCGCCACGGTCGAGCAGGGCGACGTCGAGCGCACGCTGGCGCGCATGGCGGCGATCCCCCCCAAGCAGGTCGCCCAGGACGACCGCGGGCGCCTCGCCGAACTCGAGGGCGAGCTGAAGAAGCGCATCTTCGGCCAGGACGAGGCCGTCGAGCAGCTGGCGACGGCCATCAAGATGGCGCGCTCGGGCCTGGCGCACCCCGACCGGCCCATCGGCTCCTTCCTCTTCACCGGCCCCACCGGCGTGGGCAAGACCGAGGTCGCGCGGGCGCTGGCCGACATCCTGGGCTTGGAGCTCCTGCGCTTCGACATGAGCGAGTACATGGAGCGCCACACCGTGAGTCGGCTGATCGGCGCGCCGCCCGGCTACGTCGGCTTCGATCAGGGTGGGCTGCTCACCGACGCGGTGGCCAAGAAGCCGCACACCGTGCTGTTGCTCGACGAGATCGAGAAGGCTCACCCCGACGTGTTCAACCTGCTGTTGCAGGTGATGGATCACGGCGCGCTGACCGACAACAACGGCAAGAAGACTGACTTCCGCAACGTGGTCCTGTTGATGACGAGCAACGTCGGCGCGCGCGACCTGCAGCGATCGCGCCCCGGCTTCTACAACGACGGCGTCGAGCACGGGGGAGACGACGACCACGCCTTCAAGGAGCGCTTCAGCCCCGAGTTCCGCAACCGCCTCGACGCACGGGTGCGCTTCGCCTCGCTCAAGCCCGAGGTCATGGAGCGCATCGCGCGCAAGTTCATGGGTGAGCTGGGCGCGCAGCTCGTCGAGCGTGGGGTCGACCTCACGGTCACCGATGCGGCCATCGCGTTGCTGGCGCGGCTGGGCTATGACCCCCAAAATGGCGCGCGTCCCATGGCGCGCGTCATCCGCGAGAAGGTGCGGCGCCCCTTGGCCGACGACCTGCTCTTCGGGCGTCTCGCCAGCGGCGGCAGGCTGATCATCGACGCGGGTGAGGGCGACGCGCTGCGACTCCGCTTCCCGGACGCCGACAGCGACACCGACACCGACACCAGCGACAGCGACACCGACAGCGACACCGACGACGGCGACGCCGACGCCGACGCATGAAGGCCTGAATCGGCAGCCTGCGCGGGCGTCGGCCAGCTTTCGCGCTGGGCAGCCCGCGCATTGACTTCACGAAGCGGGCGTGGCTTTCTGCCGCACGCGAACACTCACGAGACGAAGGGGAGACCACGATGCGCACGCTGCTCTTGATCGGCGTCCTGGCCATTGCAACCGCCGCCCAGGCCCAGAAGCAGGAGCCCGTCAAGCTTGCCGGGACGCCCAAGGCCGAAGTGCTCGCGGCGGCCACGAAGCTGGCCGACCAGGTCCGCGGCGGGCGATTCCCGCATGTCGTCCGGCGGGATCCGGCCTTGGCTCAGCAGTTCCTGTGGCTGGCTGCGACGCACGCCGAGCCCGAGGTGGTCGCTGCCTCGCTCGAGGGCATGAGCCGCACCTTCTCGCGACGGGCACACAAGGATCGCGCCACCGTGGACGAGAACTACCGCGCCATCGTTCGCGCCCGCCTCGCGTCCACCGCGGGCGCCGTACAGCGCCACGCGCTGCGGGCGGCGCGCCAGATCATGGGGGACGACAAGGTCGATCTCGCGACGCTCGACGGCGTGCTGGCGCTGGCCACCGGGGGCTCGCCGGCCGCCCGAATCGAGGCCATTCGGGCCCTGACCAATGTACGGGACTTCCAACTCCCCAAGGCGCGCCCGGGTGAAATCAAGGCCAAGGTCGTCAAGGCGATCGCCTCCGATCTGAGCCACGCCGACACCGCGGTGGTCGCCGTCGCCCTCGATCGCCTGGCCCGATCCGCCTACCCGGACCTGCCGATGCGCGACGCGCTGATGACACAGGCGCGGACCCTGATGGCCAGCACCGAGCCCGCCGTGCGCGGCAACGCGCTCATCCTGCTGGGGCGCCTGGGGAAGCCCGGCGACGGCAAGGTGTTGGGCGCCGAGATGGTCAAGGCGATGGGCGACAGCAGCCCCTTCGTGAGGGCGCAGGCGGCCGAAGCGGCGGCGGCGTTGAAGCACCGTCCCGCCATCCACGCGATCGCCCGGCTGCTCGACGACGCCGCGGGTACGCGCGTCGAGATGAAGCCCTACAAGGATCTCGAGGGCAAGTCGCAGCGGCTGCGCCTCCAGCCCGACGGCGGCGTGCGGGTCGACGAGGCGGCGATCTACGCCCTGCAGCTTATGACGGAGGGCGACGCCAGCGCCGAGCGCTTCAAGGCGCCGTCCATCGCCGGACGCGACCGTGAGCCGAGGCGCAGCAAGGCGGTCGCGCAGGCCAAGGCCTGGTACGCGGCGCGGAAGGACAAGATCGCGGCCGAGTGAGGCAGCGCCGTCACGCTCCCGCTTGGTCCGGTCAGGCGTCCTAGAAGAGCACCCCGATGCCGAAGTGGGCCGCCTGCGCGACGCCCTCGCCGCCGAGGTCGATGAAGGTCACGTCGTAGGCCGCGCTCATCACCACGCGCACGCTGTAGGTGCGAAAGAACAG
>CALBMW010000276.1 GCA_937896275.1 uncultured Myxococcales bacterium | reverse complement strand
GGGGCGGCTGGGATGCCCGTCCCCCTGGGGCCGGACGGCCAACCGCTCTCTGCGGGGGCGCTGGATCCCGCGGCGTTGGCGGAGGGGGCGCCCGGCGAGGGCGCTGAGCCCGAGGACGACTTCGAGGTCGTCGAGGACACCGACGCTGACGGCAACGTCTACTCCGCGCAGGAGCGGGTGGGCGGCGTGACGCACGGCGCGGTCGAGACCTACGACGAGAACGGCAGCGTGATCGACCAGATGATCTGGGTCGACGGCAAGCCCCACGGCCCCCTCAAGAGCTTCGACGAGGGGGGCAACCCGAAGCAGGAGTTGGAGTACGTCGACGGCGTGGTCGAGGGCCGCGTCATCGCCTATGACGACAACAAGAAGCGCTTGCAGGACGCCCACTTCAAGGGCGGCGTCCTGCACGGCGAGGCCCTCTTCTACCGCGAGGGCATGCTCGCCATGAAGATGAGCTACGCCGAGGGCGTGCCGAATGGTCCCAGCGTGACCTACGACGCCAACGAGAACGTCGTGCAGGAGGCAGGCTACGCCGCCGGCAAGCTCAACGGTCCGGCGCGATGGTTCGACAAGGCCGGGCAGTTGGTGCGAACGGCGACCTACCTCAACGATCAGTTGCACGGCGAGTTGGTCGACTACCATCCGATCGGGACGCCCATGCGGCGGGCGCAGTACATGCTCGGCAAGCAGAGCGGCAAGTCCATCGAGTACTACGAGGACGGCGAGATCCAGCGCGAGGAGACCTACGTCAACGACCTGCTCGAGGGCGAGAGCATCGGCTACTACAACGACGGCACGATGATGGACAAGGCCGTCTACCGCGAGGGGCGCCGCAAGGGAGAGCATCAGAAGTTCGACGCCAATGGCGATCCGCTCGACGACCAGGGTGGCGGTGACGGCGACGACGACAACGGCGGTGGCGGCTCGGGCTTGAGCCGACTCGTCAAGAAGTTCGTGGGCTGACGGCGGCATGGGCATCCTCGTCGCCAGCGGCGCCATGACCCAGTGCACCTTCGGTGCGGCGCCGGGAACGCTCAACGTGCTGCCGATCAACAAGGTCATGGCGGGCGGCCCGCCCGGCGCGAACATCATGGACAACAAGCCCATGGTGAACGTGGCGCCCTTCGGGGTGTGCATGTCGCTCGGCAACCCGATGGTGGCGGCGGCGACGGCGGCGGCGCTGGGGGTGCTGACGCCGATGCCCTGTATCCCCAACACGGCGGCGCCTTGGGTCGTCGGGGCGCCGACCGTGCTGATGGGCAACATGCCCGCGCTGAACAACTCCTCGATGCTCATGTGTAACTGGGGCGGCGTGATCAAGGTGGTCGTGCCCGGTCAGTTCACAGTGATGATTCCCTGATTCGATGCGCGCTGAACTCCACGGACCCTTCGATCAGGTCACGCTCGTCTCACCAGACGAGCTGATCGAGTTCACGTCGGAAGCCGAGGCGCGGTACTTCCTCAACCGATTCCTGGGTGAGCGGCACAACGTCCAGGCACTGCGGCGGGCGCTGGGCGAGGACTGCGGCGTGATGCACGTGGGCCGCCTGCTCGATCACCAGGTGCTCGACGAGGTGGCGAAGCGGCTGGTGCGGGCCTGCGTGGGGATGGTGCGCCTCGACGGCCCGCCCACCGTGCCGCTGGATCCCGGCGACGGTGGGCCCTCTCCGAGCGACTTCGAGAACGCGCTGGCGCCCGACGAAGAGGACGAGGAGGTCGAGTTCGAGGAGCCCAAGCCGGAGCCGGTGCTTCCGCCGGAGTACCCGCGGCTGGCCAAGGAGGAAGCGGGGGCGATCGAGACCGAGACCAGCCTCTACAAGGTCTTCCTGACGCTGCTCTCGTACGTCGGCTACAAGGGATCCGAGGAGTCCGAGGTGGCCAAGACCCTGCTGTCGGAGGCCAAGGGCTTCGGCAACTCGGTCGTCGAGGCCACGACGAACCCCAGCCAGGTGCTGGTCAAGTTGGTCAGCGGCGGGGAGAAGTCGCCGGCGAAGAGCCAGGTGCGCGATGAGATGGTCGCGCTGGCGTCGGGGCACGGGAAGAAGCTGACCGACGCCGCGGGGGGGCTGGGCGACGAGCTTGGCGGCCTGGCAGAGAAGGCGAAGATCGAGCCCCAGAGCTCCGAGGTGGGCAGCTCGTTTCAGAAGGAGTCCGAGCGGCAGGGGAAGCAGCTGCTCGACACGGCGGAGTCCTTCGGAAAGACGCTCTTCAAGGTCGAGGTCCCCGAGGAGGAGCCCGCCGACGAGCCGTCGGACGATGGCACGGCGACCTTCCGAGTGCTGGACGACGTGACGGGCGAGCCGCTCGGCTTCGTGAAGATCGTCGTGAAGCTGGCCGACGGGACCGAGAAGCGCCTGGTCACCGGCAAGAGCGGCGAGGTCAAGCTGCGCGGCGTCGTGGGCGAGGACTTCGAGGTCACCGGGCTGGTGAGCCACGAGGAGCTCGAGGTGGTCGCCGTGCAGGAAGAGCCCCTCGGCGACTGAGCTCGTCCCCGGCCCTTCAGCCGTGGGGGCCTGCCCGAAACCACAGATTGAACGCCCACTTCTGGCCCGCGACGACGGGCGTGCCCGCGTGCAGCGACTTGCGATCGACCGTGGTCGTGCCGGGCAGGCAGTTGTGGAAGAGGACCATGCGACCGCGGCGCGGCGGGACCGCGAGGCCGAGCGTGGGGAAGGCGGTCTCGCCGCCGGCCTCGACGTCGCAGAGGTAGGTCAGCGTCGTGATCAGGCGCTGGCCGCCACGGGCACAGCAGCGTTGGCCGCGCTCGGTGGTCAGGTCGTAGGCGTCGAAGTGGCCGCGGTACTCTTGACCGTGGCCGTAACGAATCACCTGAAATGACTCGGCGTGGGAGGCAGGCAGGCCGACCAGCGCGGCCACCCGGGCGACCAGGGCGCGCGTGACGACGTCGAGGTCGTGGCGCAGCCAGGTGACGTCGTTGGTGCGTCCGGCGCTCGCCACACCACCTGCATCGCGGCTGACCTTGGCGGGCGCCATGAGGGGCTCAGCGAGGCTGCGGACGTGCGCGCAGGCGTCGGCGGGCGCGAAGTCATCGAAGACCCAGATCGCCGGGCGGTCGTGCAGCTGAACGCCGCCCGGGTAGGTCGCGCGGAGGGTAGGGGGCGGCCCCGCGGGTGGGGGGGCCGCCGGCCCGGTCGCAGTGGACACGGTCAGTCGTCGCCGTCCTTGATGTCGTCCGCGGCCTCTGTGGCGGCGGCGATGCCGGCGCCGAAGGCCAGACCCTTGCCTTGACCGGCGGCGTCGTCGAGGACCCCCGGCTTGTCACCACCACCACCCCCGCCGCCCTCGGGCGCAGCCGAGAGCCCGCTGGTGCTGGAGTCGGTGCCTTCGGCCGCGGCGGTCACGCGCTTCGGCTCGTCCGGTGCATCGGCGCCGTCAGGCGGCGGAGTGGCGGACGCTGCGCCACCACCGGCGTCGCCGGCGTCGCCGGCCGGCTTGCCCGGATCGGCGCTGGCTGTGCCGCCGCCCGCGTCGCCGGACGCATCACCCTGCTGAGCCGCGCCGCCGCCATCGTCACCCGGACTCCCGTCCGAGGGACCGGAAGCGGCCCCACCGCCATCGTCGCCGGGCGAGCCGCCTTGCTGGCTCGCGCCGCCACCGTCGTCTCCGGGGGCACCGTCCGTCGGACTGGACGAAGCCCCGCCGCCGCCGTCACCAGGCGATCCATCGCCGGGCGGTTGGGCCGCGCCGCCACCGCCGTCGCCGGGCGATTCTCCGCCGTACGGTTGGGCCGCGCCGCCGCCGCCGTCCCCGGGGTCCTTGGTCGGATCCGACTCTGCCGCGCCGCCGCCGTCATCACCCTGCGGTTCGTCACCGGGCGCATCGGCCTTGCCACCACCGTCGTCGCCCGCGGGCTCGTCCCGCGGCGGCTCATCGGCCTTGCCGCCCCCGTCGTCACCGGCGG
>CALBMW010000275.1 GCA_937896275.1 uncultured Myxococcales bacterium | reverse complement strand
CCCTGGCGCCGGCGTCGGCGCCACGCTCGCCGCGAGCGGAACCGCGAAGGGGTTCAGCGCCGGCTGGGCGCCGTTGGCCAACATCAAGGTCGCGCTCAGCTCGTCGTCGTCGTCGTCGTCTTCGTCGCGCACGGGCTCCTCGGTGGACTCCTTCATCGCCGACAGCGCCGCGAGGCGTGCCGGCACGGCGTAGAAGCCACTGTTGAACTTGTAGTTCTCGATGGCCTCGAGGAACTCGTCGCCGGTCTGGTAGCGGACGCGGCGATCCTTCTCGAGCGCCCGCAGCACGGTGCGCTCCAACTCGAGAGGGACGTCCGACCGCAGATCGAGCAGCGGCGCGGGCGTGTCCCGCAGGTGCATCATCATCACGTCGACCGGCGTGTTCGCCGTGAACGGCACCCGCCCGGTCAGCAACTCGTAGAAGATCACGCCGAGCGAGTACAGGTCGGACTGCTGATCGACGGGCTTGCCACGTATCTGCTCGGGGCTCATGTAGTTGGGGGTTCCGTAGATCTTGCCTTGCGCGGTCAGCCCCCCTTGGTAGCCCTCGCCGCCGTCCTGCACCGCCGTCAGCTTCGCGATGCCGAAGTCGAGCACCTTCACGAAGTCGGTGTCGCCCTCGAGCGACGTGAGGAAGATGTTGTCCGGCTTCAGGTCGCGGTGCACCAGGCTCATGCGGTGCGCCTCGGCGATGGTGCGCAGCGCCTGGGTCATCACCTTGACCGCGATGGGCACCTCGAGGGGCCCCACGCGCGTGAGTCGCTCCTTGAGCGTCTCGCCCGCCAGGAACTCCATCGCGATGTAGAGCAGCCCCTCGGGGGTCTGACCGAAGTCGTGGATCACGATCGCGTTCGGATGACGCAGCCTCGAGGCCAAGTAGGCCTCATGGCGGAAGCGCTCGACCGAGATCGGATCCCCCCGCTGATCGTGCAGCAGGATCTTGAGCGCCACCACGCGGTCCATGGAGATCTGGCGCGCCTTGTAGATCACGCCCATCCCGCCCTCGCCGAGCTTCTCGAGGATCTCGAATCGGTCGTCGACCACGGACCCGAGCAGGTCCGACGCTGAAAACTCGTCGTGGGGCAATTCGTCTCCCGCTGGCTGCCAGGGGGGATTCTAACTGACCCTGGGGGGCAATCAAGGTCGGGGACGCGTTGACCGCGCGACGCGCGTGCGCATAGATTCAGCCCTCTTGGGCGACCGGCGTGGCCGACGCGGCGCCGGCCTCTGGGAATGGAACGCACGATGACAGCACGGATCGTCGCCTGGGGAGCGGTGTTTGCGCTCCTGCCGGCATGCTGGGAAGGCACGGAGCCGAAGGGGCGCCCCGACCTGGGCACCGCGGACGGCGGTGGTCCGGGCGACGCGGCCGCCCCCGCCTGCGCGCCGGCAGCACGCGGCTGCGACCCCCTCGGGCGGCCGCAGGTGTGCACCGCCGACGCCGTCTGGGCCGTCCTCGCCGCGTGCGGGGACGGGCAGCGCTGCGACGCGGGCGACTGCGTCGACCACCTCGCGTGCGAGATGGGTCAGAGCCGGTGCGGCGACGAGAGCACCCTCCAGATCTGCAACGACGCGCGCAGCGGTTGGGACGACGTGCCCTGCGAGGGCACCTGCCGCATGACCGGCGACGCCGCCACCTGCGACGACGTCTCGTGCCTGCCCGGCGAGCGCGTCTGCAACGGCGACCAGGTGGTGCTGGTCTGCAACGAGGCGGGCACCCAGTTCGACTTCTCCCAGCGCTGCGACGGCGGGCGCACCGGCAAGCAGTGCGACGGCGGCGAGTGCGTCCCGCTCTGCATCCTGAGCGAGAAGGTCAAGACCAACGTCGGCTGCGACTACTGGGCGGCCGATCTGGACAACGCCTTCGTGCCGGGCGGCAGTGGCTTCCTCGACGCGGCCGCCGCGCCCTACGCGGTCGTCGTGTCGAACCCGCACCCCGACTTCACCGCCGAGGTCTCGATCTACGAGAAGGACGGCGCCGACGCCGATCTGGTGACGGTCCAATCGGCGCTCGTTCCGCCCCTCGGGCTGCAGGTGTTCTTGCTGCCCCGCCGGGACGCCGACGGCACCGTACAGGCCTACCGCGCCTATCGTGTGCGCAGCTCGATCCCCATCGTCGCCTACCAGTTCAATCCGCTCGACAACGAGGACGTCTTCAGCAACGACGCGTCACTGCTGCTGCCCAGCCACGTGCTCGGCGACCGCTACCTCATCATGACCCGCGAGCAGACCTTCGACCGGCTCCGGGGCTACCTCACCGTGATCGGCATCGACGAGGAGCCCACGACCGTGCGCGTCACGGTGACGGCCCCCACCCAGCCCGGCGTGGGCGGCATCCCGGCCCTGATGCCGGGCGATACCTTCGAGACCACGCTGCACGCCTTCGAGGTGCTCAACATCGAGACCCACGCGCCGGGCGCGGATCTCACCGGCTCACTGGTCGAGGCCGACGCGCACGTCGTCGTCTTCGGCGGCAGCGAGGCCGCCAACGTCCCCAACACCAACCACTGCATCGGGCGGGACGCCAACCACTGCGTCGAGGTGGACGAGGTCACGGGCGAGGGCGTGTGCGAGTACGACCGCACCGCGCCGTGCCGCGGCGACGACGAGTGCGGGGGCGTCTGCGAGTATGACCCCACGGTCCCGTGCGAGGACAACTACGACTGCAACGACGCCAACCTGAACACCTGCTGCGCCGACCACCTCGAGCAGCAGTTGTTCCCGATCGCGACCTGGGGCCGCCACTACATCGGCACCAAGAGCTACGACCGCGGCCTCGAGAACGACTACTGGCGCATCCTCGCCGCCGAGGACGACACCAAGGTCGAGACGGTGCCGCCCCAGGCGATCATCCCCACCCTCGACGCCGGCAAGTGGTTCGAGTTCGGCAGCCGCGAGCACTTCGAGATCATCAGCGACAAGCCCATCATGGTCGGCCAGTTCCTTGCCAGCGAGCAGGCGCCGAACCCCAACCTGCGCGACATCATCGAGGAGGGGGACGCCGGCATCGGCGATCCTGCCTTCATCTTGGCGGTGCCCGTGGAGCAATTCCGAGGTGACTTCGTCTTCCTCGCGCCTGACAAGTATGCCCTGGACTATGTCTCGGTCATCGCACCGGTCGGCGCCCAGGTCTTCTTCGACGAGGTGCCCATCCCGGTCTCGTGGGAGCCCGTGGGCGAGGGCGACACATGGCACATCGCGCGCTTCCCCATCGGCGACGGCGTGCACTTCATCCAGTCGGACCTGCCGCTCTCGGTCATCGTGTATGGTTACGACCAGTATGTCTCTTACGGCTACCCCGGGGGCCTCAACCTCGACGTGGTGGACCCGGAGACCGGTGAAGCCGAGCCCTGAGGCTCGACGGGGGACTCTCATGCGTCAGGTTGGGTGGCTGTGCGCGCTGGCGCTTCTCGGGACCGGCTGCACGGACAAGGCCAGCGAGGGCGCCCCCGCGGACGCCGGCGGACTGGTCGACGCGGGGCCAGCGCTGGTGGACGCCGGCGACGCGGGCCCGATCGTCGACGCCGAGCCCTCGGCCGACGCGAACGCGGCGACGGACGCCACCGCGGCCACCCCTGACGCCGCCGCGCCCCTCGAGGCGCTCACGCTCAACTCGCTCATCCCCAACCGCGGCTCGACGGCCGGCGGCGCCGAGGTGCGGGTCATCGGCACCGGCTTCGTGGACGGCGTCCAGTTCCTGTTCGGCCAGACGCCGTGCGAGGGGGTCCAAGTCGAGAGCCCCAATCACGCGCGGTGCATCGTGCCGCCCGGGTTCGCCGGCCAGATCGACGTGCTGGCCCTGCACGAGATCGAGCAGGTCGAGGGCCCCCCGGCGCGCCGGCAGGCGCTGCGCGCGGGCGGCTTCACCTACTTCGACGAGGTCACTGTGACGGGCGTGCGCCCCGACCGCGTCCCCCTGCGCGGCGGCATCACGGTGCGCATCGACGGGACGGGCCTGGTCGACGGGACGCGGGTCGACATCGGCGGGGCGCGGGCGGCGAACGTGATGCCCCAGCCCGATGGCAGCCTCACGGCGGTCGCCCCGCCCGGGGCGGTCGGCCCCGCGGACGTGCTCGTGAGCAACTTCAACGGCCAGGACACGCTGCCCGGGGGCGTCTTCTACTATGAGGATCTGACCGTCACGGCGCTGGTTCCGCCGCTCGGGCCGCTCGAAGGCGGGACCGACGTGGCGATCCTCGGCAACGGCCTCACCGGGGCGACCCGGATCACCTTCGGGGACGCACCCGCCGAGGTGCAGGGGGCCAGCCCGGATCGCGATCGCCTGGACGTCGTGGCGCCGCGCGCCGACGCGGTGGGCCCGGTGGACGTGGCGGTAGAGAACGAGAACGGCCAGCTGACCGTGACCGACGGCTTCCTCTACTACGACGGCGCCGCGCAGGGCTTCGCGGTGGTCGGCGTCGCCCCCTCGCGCGGCCCCGTCGAGGGCGGCAACACGATCTTCGTGGCGGGGAGCGGCTTCACCGACGCCACGTCCGTGCGCTTCGACGGACGCGCCGTGGACTGCGCGCGCGAAGACGCCCACCGGCTCCGCTGCATGGCCCCCCCGGGGGTCGTGGGCGCGGTCTCGGTGCAGGTGGATGATGGCGCCCAATCAGCAACGCTTCCCGACGGTTACACCT
>CALBMW010000274.1 GCA_937896275.1 uncultured Myxococcales bacterium | reverse complement strand
CAGGTCGCCGCCCGCGCCGGGTCCACCGCCGAAGCCCGGCGCGACGCCGCCCTGGCCCGAGGGGACCGGGGCCGCGTCGAAGTCGCCGCCCGGTCCGCCGATGCTGCCGCCCGCGCCGGGCAGGAAGCTCGGCTCGCCGCCTCCGCCGCCGCCCGTGTCCGAGCACCCCGCTGCCACGGTGAGCAGCGCGCAGAGCGCCCATCCGCGTCCGGTCCGCCTCATCGAGCGTCCTCCTCGTCGCCGCCGGGCGGCGCCCAACATGTCCTCGCGTCCGCCTGAGCCGGGACCGCCACGCAGAGCCGCCCCCGGCGCACCCAGGCGATGTGTCGGCCGTCGGGGGCGGCCACGGCGCCCGGTGGCAGCCGCGCGCCCAGAGGGCCCAGCTTGCCCTGCGCGATGTCGAACAGATAGAGGCCGGTCATCGCCTGGTCGGAGATCCCCTCGCAGGGGCGGTCCCGCTGACCCAAGGCGCAGGGCGACACCAGCGCGGCGCGCTGGCCGTCGGCCAGCCAGCTGACCCACACCGGCCCGAAGGGATAGAGGTCCAGATCGGCCCCGGGGAGCGGCGTGGTGCCGGCGGCCGGCGTGAAACGAACCAAGCGCAGACCGGGGTGGCCCTCGCCGGCGCTGTGGACCGCCACCAGATCGCCGGGGCCACGCTCCAGGTGATGGACCGCGGCGAAGTCACCCTCGACGCAGTGAGGCGAAGGCGACAGGCTGCCGTCGCGAACGTCGAGGATGCGGCAGGCGCTGTCGCCCTGAATCGGCTGCGCCTGGTGCAGGTAGAGGTGCTGCTCGTCCAGCCAGTAGCCGCTGGTGCTGGGCTCGTCCTCGCCGCCCACGAAGGCCGGAACCTGCAGCGTCCGAGCGGGCGAACCGGGCAGGACGATCTGCCGCGCGTCGATGCGCGCCAGGTGCCCGCCGGGCGAGATCGCGAGCAGGGCGTCGGCGCGACCCAGGCCCAGGTCGCGCCAGGCACCGGTGTCCCGGTCGACGCGCCAGCGCCCCGCCACCACGACGGCCGCGCTGTCGGGCGTCCACTGCAGGGGGGCCTCGGCGGCCAGATGAACCCCGGTGGCGACGGTGGAGGCGGCGGGCGCGGTGAGGGCCGAGGCCACGGACGGCGGCGCGTGCTGGCAGCCAAGCAGCAGTGCGGCGACGCTCGAGAGAAAGGCCGGAGGGCGCATCCCGGCATCGTAGCGCACCGCATGGCGGGGGCGGAAGTCAGTCAGCGCATCCCCTCGCCGTGGCGCTCCAGCGCCGCGGCGAAGGCCGCGCGGTCGAACCGACGCTCGTCCTCCACCCACAGCGTGTCGACGACCACCTCGCCCGCCTCGACGTGGCCCTCGAACCGACCCACCAGCCGGCCACGATGCAGCAGGGGCACCACATACCAGCCCCAGCGCCGCTGACTCGCGGGCTTGTAGACCTCCCACACATAGGCGAAGTCGAAGATGTGCCGCACCAGCGGGCGGCACCACAGCAGCGGGTCGAGCGGACCCAGGATGCGCATGCGATCGTCCGGTGGGGGGTGGCGCCGATCGAGGAAGCCCGTCGGCGCGAGGTAGGTGCGGCGAGAGCCTTCGACCTCGACGCGCTCGATCTCGCCCTCGTCCAGCAGCGCGTCCGCCACGCCCGCGAGGCGCGCGTCGCGCAACATCGACCACCAGGGCCCGCCGGCGTCGGGCAGCAGGCCCGCGGCCTCGACGCGATCACGTACGCCCCAGCGAGCGAAGGCGTCGGGCGCGGCGCCCGCGTGGTGCCCTGGCAACGCGCGCTCCGGCACGTCATAGAGGCGCCCGGCGGGCGTGCGACCGCACACGACCACGCGGCAGCGCGTCCAGAGCACCTCGAGCGCCATGGTGGCCGCCTTGGCGGTGCCCTTCCACCCCGACCACTCCATCGGCTCGACGCGCCCGTGATCGGACAGGTCGGCCGCGGTCACCGGGCCCCGCGCGCTGACTTCGGCCAGGACCGCCTCGACCACCCCCGTCGGCAGGCGCTTCATACGGTCCGTGTGGCGCCACCAGGGCGTCTCGGCCGCCTGATCGCGGTAGGCCGGGAAGGCTTCGGCGGGCAGAAGGCAACGCTCCTTGGCGAAGTGTTCGAAGGCGTGACCGGGGTAGGTGTGCCGAAACACGTCCCCACGGCGCAGGCCGTCCACGCGCGCCATGACGACGAGATCGGCGTTGGTGCCGAGGCGATCGAGCGGATCGAGCTGAATGCAGCGCAAGGCAGCCAGGGCGGCGCGCACGCCCTCGACGCCGGCCGGCAGCACCGGGGCGGCGAGGCCGAGGTGCCCCACGAGCCAGGCCCGCGCCTGGTCGGGGGTGAGACGGCGGGTGGCGGTCACCGCTGCGGATCGCGGCGCAGCACCACGGGGTCGGCGCCCGGCGGGGTCAGGACCAGGCGGTCACCGTCGAGAGAGGCCTCGATCTCGTCGTTCCGGGTGCCGCCGGGTGTCTGCACCGCGGCCGTGATGCGCAGCCCGCCGCCGGCGGTGCCCTGCGCGCTCCACGTGCCGGTGCGCTCGAGCGGGCCGAAGGTCAACGTCAGGCCGCCCTTCGGGTCGAAGCGCACCCGCAGCGTGCGGTCCAACTGCTCCGCGCGCGCGCGCCCTGCGCCGTCGGCGATGGCCGCGAGGTCGATCCGCCAAGTGCCCACGAAGCGGTCGGGCGCCGGCGCCGCGTCGAAGGCCGAACCGACGGCCGGGCCCTCGCACTGGCACCCTCCGCCCACGACGATCAGCGCCGCGATCGCTGGTCGCGCGATGCGTAACCATTGATTCTTGCTGATCATTCAGTGAATGACCCGCGAAGGCGGGCGGCGCTCAGTTGCAGGCGGCCGCGTGCGCGGGCGGCACATCGATCACGACCAGATCGTGGGCACAGTTGCCCTGAGCGTCGCAGGCCTGGACGCCGAAGCCGTGGCGGCCCGCGGGCAGGGTGACCTCGACCAGCGCGCCGCTGGCGAGCATCGGCCCGGCGCCGGTCCAGGTGATCTCGACAGCGCCGCAGGCGTCCTGCGTCTCGGTCGCGTCCAGCAGGACCGAGCCGCCGCAGTCGCCCTCGAGCCCGGCGTGCGCGATGACGCGCGGCGCCCGGGAGTCAATCACCGAGAAGCTGGCGTGGCTGGCGTCCCAGAAGCCGAGCGGATCGAAGACGCGCAGCTGCACCAAGTGCTCGCCCAGGCCGAACCATCCGCCCGGCGTGACGGCCGACGGATCGTCGAGGTCGTCGCCGGGCACCCACTGGTAGGCCACCGGCTGCCCGTCCGGGTCGACGGCGTCGCGCCCGTCGAGCTCGACGAACGCGCCGCGCGGATCGCGGCACTCGTACACCGCGCCGTTGGGCCCCGCGATCGCGATCGGCGGCCGGTTCTGCATCGGATCGACGGTGCAGGCGTCGCCGGCGCCATCCCCGTTGGTGTCGCGCTGAGCCGCGTTGCCCACCCCGGGGCAGTTGTCGCAGTCGTCCGGCACGCCGTCTGCGTCCGCGTCGCCGCCCACGCAGCCGTCCTGGCAAAGATCCCCCGTCCCGTCGTCGTCGCTGTCGAACTGCGCGGGGTTCACGTCAGCGGGGCAGTTGTCGCAGCCGTCGCCGCGGCCGTCGTCGTCCGCGTCGGCCTGCTCGGGGTTGGCCAGATCCGGGCAGTTGTCGAGCACGTCCGGCACGCCGTCCGCGTCTTTGTCGGGACCTTCGCAGACCTTCGAGCCACAGGCATCGCCGACGCCGTCCCCGTCGGTGTCCTTCTGGTCCGGGTTCGGCACCTTCCAGCAGTTGTCGCAGAGGTCCGGCACGCCGTCGCCGTCCTTGTCGGCGCCCTGGCACTTCGGCTTCTCGCAGGCGTCGCCCACGCCGTCGCCATCGCCGTCCGTCTGGTCCGGGTTGGCCACCTTCGGACAGTTGTCACACGCGTCCGGGACGCCGTCGCCGTCCTTGTCCGGGCCCCAGCACTTCGGCTTCTCGCAGGCGTCGCCCACGCCGTCGCCGTCGCCGTCCGCCTGGCCGGGGTTGGCCACCTTCGGGCAGTTGTCGCAGGCGTCCGGGACGCCATCGCCGTCCTTGTCCGGGCCCCAGCACTTCGGCTTCTCGCAGGCGTCGCCCACGC
>CALBMW010000273.1 GCA_937896275.1 uncultured Myxococcales bacterium | reverse complement strand
CGTCGTCACCTGCGTCCCCGGCTCGGCGAACACCGCCAGCGCGTGCGAGGGCGACCGCGGCCCCCCCACCAGCGCGTCGCGCACCCGCAAGGTCAGCGCCGCGCTCGCCCCCAGCGCCCCCCCGGCCACGTCGACCACCAGCCTCCCCGCGTCGGGCACCACGCCACCCAGGTAGCGCGGCGCCACGACCGTCGGGAAGCGCCAGGTCCACCCCGCCTGCGCGCCGGCGTCGCTCTCCCAGGCCAGCGGCTGATCGAGCGTCAGCTCGGCGGTGACCTCGGCCCCCGGCGGCACGTTGCCGAGCTGCTGCGTGAACAGGCTGCTCCGATCCTGCTCCAGCAGCGCCGCGCTGCGACCCTCGACGATCGCCTCCTCGAAGGCCTGCCGTGCGTCCTCACGCCGCTGCACCTGCCCCTCGATGCGCGTGTCGCCCAGCACGAAGGCGTACCCCGCGACCGCAGCGTCGGCGGGCATCGGCACCTGGTAGGTGACGTGCAGCGGCTCGGCGTGGGGGTTGGCGAAGCGTTGCGTCAGCACGACGCGGCAGCGCCCGCCGCAGGCGTCGGCGGTGACGGCCACGCCCTTCAGCGGCAGCTCTCGACCGTCAGTGGCGACGAGCCGCCCACCGCACGTGGGCACAGTCGACGAGGTCTGCGGGGTGAACAGGGTCTGCGCGTTCATGGGGCCTCCCGGTGTTGAGCCTTCCGGCTCCGTTGTGGGTCGAACCGTGGGTTCAGCCGACCAACGGGGCCGCCGCGCGCCTGGTGACAAAGAAAAGTGCACTATCGAGAAACAGCTGTGAACTCAGCTAGTTGGCCTTGCGCGCCCGCGCCGTGTAGCGCGCGTCGAGCTTGGACGTCTTGAACGCGCTGCGGAAGAGCGCGCTGCAGTCGCCGCGCTCGGTGCAGGCGGTGATCGCCTCGATCCCCAGGCGCTCGAAGCCGCGCCGATCGATCCCCAACAGCAGGTAGGGCTTGACCTGGTCGGGCTTCGGCGTCCGGTTGCGGTTGGTGGTGTCGGGCCGCAGCACCTCGTGGAAGACCAGCCGCAGCTCGTGCACGTCGGTCAACTCGGCGAACAGCCCCGCCGCCCCCGGCGCGTATTGCGTCCGTCCGGCGATCAGCCACGCCACCGCCCGCGTCTCGAGCTCGGCGTCGCTGTCTCGCGCCACCGGCTGCCAGAGGTGCAGCGTCACCCGATGCCCGTCGACGTCGACGGTCTCCGAGGGGTGGCGCCGGGGCGGATCCACCAGGTACAGCCCCATCAACGCCTCGATCCTTGCCTTGCGCGCCCCCTCGGGATCGTCCGCCCGGTAGATGGCCTTGGCCTGAGGCACCACGCCCTCCGAGCGCCGCACCGGAGGGCCCTCGGCGCCCTGCGCAGAGACCTGAGCCTGCGCCGCGCAAAGGCTCGAGAGGAACGCGACCAGCGCCGTGGGGCCCAGGCTGGCTCTCACCCGAACTCCCGCTCCCGCTTCAGGTCACGCGTCATGAGATCGCTCAGCGCCTGCGCGGGCGACTTCTGCTCGTAGAGCACCGCGTACACCTGCTCGGTGATCGGCATCTCGACGCCCTCGCGCCGCGCCAGGTTGTAAGCGCTGCGCGTGGTGCGCACCCCCTCGGCCACCTCGTTCATCTCGCCCAGGATCGCCTCGAGCGTCCGACCCTTCCCCAGCTCGACCCCCACGTGTCGGTTGCGGCTCAGCCCGCCGGTGCACGTCAGCACCAGGTCACCCATGCCCGCCAGGCCGCTCAGCGTGAGCGGGTTGGCGCCCAGCTTCACCGCCAGCCGCGTGATCTCGGCCAGCCCCCGCGTGAGCAGCGCGGCCATGCTGTTGTGGCCCAGCCCCATCCCCGTCGCGATGCCCGCCGCGATCGCCACGACGTTCTTGAGGGCGCCGCCCAGCTCGACGCCGGTCACGTCTTCGGTGGTGTAGACCCGGAAGTTGGGCGTCGAGAAGGCTGCCTGCACGCTCTTGGCGGTGTGGCCGAAGCGCGCCGCCACGGTCACCGCGGTCGCCATCTTCTGCAGCGTCTCGCGCGCGAAGCTCGGCCCCGACAGGAAGGCCAAGTCGACCCACAGCGCGGGCGGCAGGACGTCGCAGAGCACCTCCTCCATCGTCTGCAAGGACTGGTTCTCGATGCCCTTGCTCGCGCTCACGATGGGCACCCCGGGCAGGAGCATGTCGGAGACCCCGCCGATCACCGCGCGCATCGCGTGGCTCGGCACCACGACGCACACCAACTCGGCCCCCGCGACGGCGGTCCGCAACTCCGTCGTCGCGACCACGTTCTCTGGCAGCTCGCAGTCGGTCTGATAGCGCGGGTTGCGGTGGTTCGTGTTGATGCCCGCGGCGACATCGGGCTCGCGCGCCCAGAGCGTCACGGGGCCCTTGGAGGCCAGCACCGAGGCCAGCGCGGTCCCCCAGCTGCCACCACCGATCACGCTGCTCTTCATGCCATCTCCTCGCCCGTCGTGGTCACCCGGAACACCTCGCTGAAGCTCGTCTCACCCAGCGCCAGCTTGCGCAGGGCCGCCTCGTGGAGCGTCATCATACCCTCCTGCCGGGCGCGCTGCATGAGCTGCCCCGCGTCGAGCCCCTGCGCCACGCCGTGCCGGATGCGCGCCGTCACCGGCAGGATCTCATAGACGCCGCTGCGCCCGATGTAGCCCGTGCCTCGGCACTCCACGCACCCGCGCCCCTCGCGCACCTGCAGCGCCTCGCCCGGCGGCGCCTCGATGTGCAGCAGCGCCAGCTCCTCGGTGCTCAGCGCCCGCCCCTCCCCGCAATGCGGACAGATGCAGCGCACCAGACGCTGAGCGGCGACCCCGACGAGCGTGCTCGCGACCAGGAACGGCTCGATGCCCAGATCGATCAGCCGCGTGAAGGCGGTGGGCGCGTCGTTGGTGTGCAGCGTCGAGAACACCAGGTGCCCGGTCAGCGCCGCCTGCACCGCGTGCCGCGCCGTCTCGGCGTCGCGGATCTCGCCGACCATGATGATGTCGGGATCCTGGCGCAGCACCGTCCGCAGCGCGTTCGAGAAGGACACGTCGACCCGCGCGTCGACCTGCACCTGGTTGAAGGCCTCGGTGACCATCTCGATGGGATCCTCGATGGTCGTGATGTTCACGTCCGGGCTGGCGAGGGCCTTGAGGCTCGAGTAGAGCGTGGTCGTCTTGCCGCTGCCGGTGGGCCCGGTGAGCAGCACGATGCCGTGCGGCCGCCGCAAGAAGCCGTCCCACACGACGCGCTGCTCGGGGAAGAACCCCAGCCGGTCCAGATCTACCAGCAGCGTGTCCGGGTCGAAGATTCGGATGACGATCTTCTCGCCGAAGACGGTGGGCATGGTCGACACGCGCATCTCGATCTCGCGGTCGTCGCGCTCGAGCTTGATGCGCCCGTCCTGGGGCCGGCGCCGCTCGGCGATGTCCATGCGGGCCATCATCTTGAGCCGGCTGGTCAGCGGCGGCACGACCGGCCTGGGCAGCGTATGCACCGTGTGCAGGATGCCATCGATGCGGAAGCGCACGAGGCCCTGGTTGCGCTTGGGCTCGAAGTGGATGTCGCTCGCGCGCTGGTCGAGGGCGTGGCGAAGCAGGAAGTCGCCCGCGGCCACGATGTGCTTGTCGGTCGCGTCGAGCTCGGCGTCCGTCTTGACCCGGAACAGCCGCTCGAGGTTCGGGTCGTCGACCCGCCCGTACTCGGCCTCCGCCGCCAGCACGGTGCGCTTGAAGCCATAGAACTCGCGGATGATGCGCTGGATGTCGGACTTGCTGGCCAGCACCGCCTCGATGGGTCGGGCGGTGAGGCGGCGCAGGTTCTCGAGCAGCTCGGCGTCCCTCGGCTCCGAGAGGGCCACCACCAGCGCCTCGCCGCGTCGGTCCACCACCAGGCAGCCGTGCCGCTCGGCGAAGGGGCGCGTGAGGGCGCTGGTGACCAGGTCCAGATCCAGCTCGAGCGGATCGAGGCGCCGCCACGGCACGCCGTGCACTGTGGCCAGCGTCTGCATGATGGCGTCCTCGGTCAGCGCGCCCGCGCCGTCGACGCGCGGCAGCTCGAGGCTGGCGACCACCTCGGGGGCGGACACCCGATAGGCCTGCCCGCGGTCGATGGGGCCACCCATGTGCGCGCGCAGCAATCGGGCGCGCTGGGCCGGATCGCGGACGCGGGCGTCGCGCACGGTGGCCTCGTCGATCAGGCCGGCATACCGGAGGGTGTCGAGGACCTCGGCGGTGGAGAGCTCGCCATGCATGGGGGGCAGGATGCGGCAGCCGCGCCGGGAGGTAAAGCGCGCGCCCCAGCCGGGTCGACAAGCGCCTGGCCCCGGCGCATAGTCCCCCCGTGCTCCGCGCCGCCGCCCAGGACCTCGGCCGCCTTCGCCAGATCGCTGGCATCCTGGCGCGCCACGGCTTCGGCCAGTGGGCCACCAACATCCGTGAGGGCCGCGAGGTGGCCGCCGACGACCCCGGCGTCCGCGCGGACACCGAGGCCATCTCGGCCCCCGAGCGCCTGCGCCGCGTGCTGCAGGACCTCGGCCCCACCTTCATCAAGCTCGGCCAGGTGCTCTCGTCGCGCCCCGATCTGGTGCCCAGTCACTTCCAGCGCGAGCTGGCGCGGCTGCAGGACGACGTCGAGCCGCTGCCGTTCGCCGACATCGAGGAGGTGCTGACCGCGGCCTGGGCGCGCCCGTGGAGTGAAGTGCTCGCCCACGTCGACGCCACGCCGCTGGCCACCGCCAGCATCGCCCAGGTGCATCGAGCCCGCCTCGAGGATGGGCGCGAGATCGTGCTCAAGGTGCAACGCCCCAACCTCGCGGGGACCATCCGCGCCGACATCGACCTGCTCTACCTGCTCGCCCGCCTGCTCGACGCCACCGTCGAGGAGGCCGCGCTCTACCGCCCCGTCGAGGTGGTCCGCGCCTTCGAGGCCGCGCTGCTCGACGAGCTCGACTTCCGCATCGAGGCCCGCAACGCCCGCGCCATCGCGGCCAACCTGGCGGGCGACGATCGCGTCCAAATTCCTGGAATCATGGATAATTTGAGCACCCGCGAGGTGCTGGTCATGGAATACGTCGAGGGCACCAAGATCACCAGCGTGCCGCCGGAGCAGGCGCACGACGCCCTGAAGATCGTCCTCGACATCGCCTTCCACATGGGCTTCAAGGACGGCATCTTCCACGCCGATCCGCACCCGGGCAACGTGTTCGTCACCCCCGACGGCCGCATCTGCATCCTCGATTTCGGCCTGGTCGGGCGGCTCACCGCGAACATGCAGCAGAACTTGATTCAGCTGTCGCTCGCGGTCGCCACGCGCGACGCCGAGACCACCGCGCGACTCATCTATCGCATCGGGCGCCCGGTCGATCGCGTGCCCCTCAACGAGTTCCGCGATCACGTGGCCGATCTGATGGCGCGGTACCTGGTGCGCCGCCTCGACGAGGTCGACGCCGCAAGCCTGGTGCAGGCGCTGATGGACACGGCGATCCGCTACAAGATCCGCATCCCGCCCGACTACGCGCTGCTGGCCAAGGCGGCGGTGACGATCGAGGGCATCGTGCGCACGCTGGCCCCGAACCTCGACATCACCAGCACCATCATGCCCTACGCGCGAGAGCTCATCGCCGAGCGCTACAGCCCCCAGGCGGTGGGGAAGCTGGCCATTCGCAGCGCCGTCGGGCTGCTCGACCAAGCCCAGGAGATCCCACTCCTGGCCAGCCAACTGCTCAACGACCTGGAGGCGGGGCGCCTGCAGCTGCGCGTGAGCCACCCCGAGATGGATCGGATGAGCCGCACCATCAACGACCTGGGCACCAAGCTGTTCTTGGGCATGGTGGCGATGGCGCTGATCATGGGCACCTTCTTCATCGCGGCCCAGTACCCATGGGAGTGGCGAGGGTGGAACCTGTGGGGTGTCTTCGGCGCGCTGGCCAGCCTGAGCCTGTTCGGCCTCGTGATCCTGTGGCACGTGGCCTATACGCGGATGCGCAAGGTGAGCCTGCGCGCGCTGATCAGCCTGTGGGCGCGGGGGCGAGGAGGCAAACGATGAGAGCGTGGCTCGGCGCCTGTGGGGCGCTGCTGTTGTCGATCGCGGGGCTGTTGTCGATCGCGGGACCGGCCGCCGGTCAGCCGTGGCGCTATGAGGATTCCCACGGCAACGTCAACTACACCGACAACATCAACGCGCTGCCCAAGGCGATGCGGGACAGGATCCTCGCCGCGCGCGAGGAGGAGAGGAAGCGGCGGGGGGACGCGGGTCTGGAGCCGGCCCCCCCAGCGAGGCCCGCCCCGCCGCACCGCCGCGTGCCGCCGCCCCGCCG
>CALBMW010000272.1 GCA_937896275.1 uncultured Myxococcales bacterium | reverse complement strand
GGCACCGGCGGCGCGGGTGGCTGCGGCGGTGGCGGCGGCGGCGGCCCCTCGATCGGCGTGTGGGGCAACGGCGACGCGACGGTCGTGCAGCGCGGCACCGTGACCTACGACCCCGGCCCGGGCGGCAACGGCGGCCCGTCGTGTGGGACCGGCGGCAACGCGGGCGTACAGCAGGGCACACGCGAAGTAAACCTTCAATAGTTACGCAGTGTTGTGGCCCATGCGGGCCACCGCTCCCAGACCCCCGGGCCTCGGGCCGACCGTCAGTCGAGCAGCTTGCGGGCGGCTTCGACCAAGGCGGCGGTCTCGAAGGGATGCCGCAAGACGGCGGTCCGGCCGCCCAGGGGCGCGGTGCCCGTCAGCACGCGCACCGCGTGACGGGTGGTGAAGACCACCTTCAGGCCCGGAATGCCCTCGGCCAGCTCGGCGGCCAGCGCGACGCCGCCCTGGTCGCGCAGCGCCACTGGCGTCACCAGCAGCGCGATCGATGGCGTGGCCTGCAGGCCACGGGTGAGGGCGTCCTGGCCGCTGAGGGCCGGGACGACCTCGAAGCCGGCCTCGGTCAGCGCCGCGCCGAGCCGGGCGCGCTCGGCGTCGTCGTCCTCGACGAGCAGCACCCGCGGCGGGCCACCGTGCGGGGCGCGCGCCGCGTGGCGATCGGGCGCCGTTCGGAGCGCCAGCGTCCAGCGTGCGCCGCCCCCGGGAAGCCCGCACCCGCTCAGCTCTCCACCCAGTCGGTGCACGGCGCTCTGCGCCGCCGAGAGGCCGAGGGCGTCGATCTCGGGATCGGCCCCCGGACCGGTCGTGCCGAGGCCGTGGCGGCTGGTGTGCTCGATCTCGAGCAGCACGCCCGGCTCGCCATCGACCGCCGCGGTGGCGAGCCGCAGGCGTCCCGTGCCGTCCATGGCGTCCCGCGCGGCCGCGGCCAGCCGCACCGTGAGCACCTCGATCAGCCGCGTGTCGCCCCAGGCGCGGGGCATGCTGGGGGCCAACTCGAGCAGCAACTCGACATCGGGGCCGAGGAGGTGATCGAGCAGGTCGCGCAGATCGAGGAGGACAGCGTTGACGTCAGTGGCGACCGGGTGAAGGGCGTCGCTGCGCCGCAAGGCCCGCAGGTGCCGGACCACGCGCGCCATCGACGTGACGGTCTCGGCCGTCGCCTCGAGGTGTGCGCCGCCGGCAGGCGTGACGTGGGCCTCGAGCAGGCTGAAGTGGCTCGCCAGGGCGGTCAGCCCGTTGCCCAGGTCACGCACGACGCTGTCGGCGAGGCGCGTGAGCGCGTCGAGGCGCTCGGCGCGTTGTAGCCGGATGTCGATCTCGGCCTGGGGGCGCAGATCGGTGAGGGCGATGACCGAGCCGGCCAGGTGGCCGTCGGCGTCGGGCAGGGGGCTGATCGTGCCGCGCACCCTGATGCGCTCGCCGTGGTGCGCACGGAGCCACATTTCGGCGGTCCAGGTGCGCCCGGCCAAGATGGCGTCGGTGATGGCGCCTCGCTCCGCGTCACTCTCGCCCGACAGGCCCAGGGCGTCGGCGGATCGCCCGAAGACCTCGTGGGCGGCCCACCCCGTGAGCAGCTCGGCGGCCGGATTCCAGAAGCGGATCGTGCGCTCGAGATCGGTCGCGACGACGGGCTGGGCCACCGCCTCGAGCAGGGCCCCCTGGAGGGCGATCGTGCGCTCGGCCGATCGCAGGTGCTGCAGATCGCGGAGCCCGACGACGACGCCCCCCACCGCGGCGATCGCGAGGCGGTTGTGGAAGCGCGCCTCGAAGGGGCGGTCGAGCCCGCTCGGCAGCCGCATGCGCACGACCTCGACCGGCGCGACCGAGGGGTCGGCGAGCGCGGCCTGAAAGGCACCCTCGAAGCGGGCCCGATCGGCGGGGTGGACGCGCTCGACGAGGCGCCGGCCGATGGCCTCGGCGTCGGTGAGGTCGAGCTGGGCCTGGACACCCGGCGTGGTGAAGATGCAGATGCCGTGGGCATCGAGCACCTGAACCGCGTCGTCGCGAAGTCGCGTCAGCGTGCGATACCGCGTCTCGCGGATGCGGAGCTCGGCCTCGACGCGCGTGCGCTCGAGCAGCCCGGCGATGGCCGCCGCGATGAGGTGGCCGAACTCGAGGAGCTCCGGGCGCCAGACGCGTCGCTCCTCGTGGCCGCCCCGAAGGCTGAGAAGGCCGACGAATCGGTCGCGCACGAACATGGGAAAGAGCACGACCGGCCGAAACCCGCCGTCGGCCGCGGTGAAGCGCCCCCACTCCTCGCGGGCCTCGGGCGGCACGTCCTCGGGCCGCCCCCATGCCACCGCCAGGCCGTCGAGGCTCTGGCGCAGGAGGTACGGGTACATTGCCAGGACGAACTGGCCATTGATGCGTGGAGTCTCGTCCGCCTGGTGGCACCAGAGGTGGCTCCGGCTCGCGACCAGATCGTCCGGCGTGACGCGCAGCACGATCCCTCGGGAGGCGTCGACGCGCCGACCCAGATCACCCAGCAGCGCCTCGATGCCGGCGTCCGTCTCCTCGTACGGAAGGTTCAGGAGCCGCGCGGAGGCCTTGATGGTCCAACGGGTCCAGTCTCGAGTGGAGGGATCGTGAGGCTCGTGCATCAGTAGCTTTCGCCGAAGGGTGCATTCTTCATCGCGGGGCAGTCCGCCGCCAGCCCTTTCCGCCCTGGGCGGTCAATCGATCGACAGGCCAAGCCGCGGCGCGTAGCGGACCACCCGTCCACCGATGGTCGCCGTGCCTTCCAGGCGGACCTCGAGGGTGAGCTGAGCGCCGCCCGGGTGTCGCAGGTCGAGGGTGACGCGACCTTCGCCGCGCCCCGTCAGGGCGCCGATCCGAACGCCCGGCATCAGATCCGCCATCGGCGCAGGTGGCGCGTCGGCGTCGGGGGCAAGGAGGCGCACTTGCAGGACGAGATCAGCGCGGGCCGCCGTTCGGTCGGTGAGCGTCGCGTCGAAGGCGATCGGTACGCCGAAGGGGCTCTGGTCGGCCAGAAGGGTCCACGTCCAGCGGGCGCCCACACCCACCGCGTCCCGTGGGAGCTTGATGAGGGGGGCCCGCGCGATCTGCACGAAGGCAGCCCCCAGGGCGCGGCCGTCCGGCGGCAGGGCGTCGGGCGAAGGGACAGGATCGGGGCCCGGGACGCCGGTGGTGGTCATGCGCACGCGACCTGTGAGGCGCCCTGCGATCGCGCTGCCGCCCGGCCTCTGATAGTGCAGGCTGGTGCGGTAGTCCGTCTCGACGACGTCCTCGTCGGCGCGCACCACCAGGACGACGACGGCGCCGGTCACCGTCTGGGTGAGCGGCAAGCCGACAGCGCGGGCGCTGGCGCCGTGCGTCAGCGCGAGGGTGACCGTGCGATCCGCGCGGGCGCCGGGCTCAGCGCGGTACCGCAGCGGTGCGCGCGGCTCGTCGCCCGCCTGCACGAGCGTGGCCACCCCGGGATCCTCGACGTCGCCGTCCCGGGTCAGCGCGTGGTGTGCCACCGCGAGCCCGGCCGCGAGGGCGACGCCGATGCCGCCGAAGACGGCGCGACGCAGGCCCGGTGGCCAGCCGACGGACGGCGTGGGGGGGTCGCCGTGCAGGGCCAGGTGCAGGCGCGTCGGGGCGGGCGTGCCGCCCGAGACCCAAGGCGTGCCGCCCGCACGGGGGGCGTGCCCCGCGTCCAGCGCGGAGGGCGTGGTCGACGATCCGGGCTCATCGGACAGGGACGGATGGGTGACCGCGGCGGCCAGGCCGGTGGAGGCCTCGGCGGGGGCAGGCGTCGGGGGCTCGGGCTCTGGCTCCTCCATCGCGCGGGCCAGCCGCCCGATGGCCGACCTCATCGACGGGACGGCCTTCCCGACGGCCGGCAGCGGGTTCAGCCGCACGCCCGGGATTTGATGCAGCAGCTCCACCAGCAGATCGGCCTCGGAGCGGTCGCAGACCTCGACCAGCCAGGGCGGATCGGCCGTCAGGCGGCGCTCGAGTTCGGCCACCTCCAGCCAGGTGGCCGCGGCGACCAGGCGCACCATGCGCGCTCGGTTGGCGTTGCCCCTGGGCGGACAGCCCGCGACGATCAGCCTCGTCTTCATCGCCCAGGCCGCGTTGGGTGTTGGACCGTCAGCACGCGGGGGACGATGCCACGGGCACATCCTGCGCGCCAGCGTCGACGGTCGCCCGACCTCGGCCTTCGTCCACGGAGGCGGCACGCGCGACCCGACCGCGCCCCCGCCTCGACGACCGGGCGCGAGGTTGGACGGTGCTCGCGAGCGCCGGGGCTCTCGAGCTTGCGGTGAGTGTCGCGGGGGCGAGCGATGATGGGCACCTCTTCAGGCAGGCATGGGCGATCTTCATGCCTCGTGGGTAAGTCCGCCGACGCACGCCTCTGCGTCGATGCGCGGCCTCGCGGCCAGCGACTGCTCAGAACGCGACGCACTCGAGGTCGTATGCCTCTGCGCCCCGCGCGCAGGGCCGCAGCAGGGCGCCGGCCACCGTGTCGCCGGGCGCGGCCGGGCCGTGGACGCGCAGGGCTCGCCACACCTCGGTGAAACGCTCGAAGGCGGCGCGTGCCGCCTCGGGCGCGACGCCGGTCTGCTCGAGGTCCGGCAGACCGAACTTGGCCATGCCCCGCGTGGCGAAGGTGACCGTGCCGTCGTCGGCGCGGGTCGCCTCGGGGACGACCTGATCGGCCCGCCAGGCGGGCGTGCCGAGCGCCGCCCTCAACGCCGCCGGCGCCCACGTGGCGCGGGTCGAGAGATCCACCACCAACGCGTCCGCGGGGGCGACCGCCAGGGCCGCCTCGCCGGCCGCCCGCAAGTGCGCCCCGTCGGGAGCTGGTCGGCCTGCGTAGCGAACGAAGATCACGCCGCGCGCGGCGGCCAGGGCGGCCCCCTGTGGCCCGGCGGCGGTGGCCAGGGCGCCCAGGTCGAGGGGGAGCGCGTCGTCGATCGGGGCGGGCGTCACCACCAGCCCCTCGGTGCTCAGATGGGCCGCCCGGACGCCGCTCATCGCTGCCTTGCGCGCCGCGTCCGCCTCGGGCGGGGGGCCCGCGAGGAAGACGGCGAGCGTGATCATCGCGTCCCCGTGGGCGGGTCCGTCGTGTGCGGCCTGCGCGAGCTGCGCCGAGAGCGTACCGCCGGTCGGCGGCGAGGCGCCGGGCTTGCGGGTCTTCGCGGGGCCCCCGCAGGCCGTCGCGAAGGGCAGCAGGGTGGCGAGGATGAGCAGGTGCTTCATGGCCGCGCATGGTGGCAGGGGCCCGCGCGTCGGCGCAACCGGCGGGTGGGCTCGCGCG
>CALBMW010000271.1 GCA_937896275.1 uncultured Myxococcales bacterium | reverse complement strand
GTCGCGCACCTCGTCGCCGTTGGAGATGCCGTCGCCGTCCGCGTCCGCCACCTGATCGGGCGCCAGGTAGTCGGTGCCGTAGGCCACCTCGAGCAGGTCCGGGAGGCCGTCGCCGTCGGTGTCGACCAGCGAGCGATCGGTCCCCAGCAGGGCCTCGTCGCAGTCGGTCAGGCCGTCGAGATCGAGGTCCGCGCCGGGGGTCAGCGCCGCGCAGGCGAAGGGCTCGTCCATCATGGAGGGCGACTGGCCCACGAGCACCTCGACCAGATCGCCCGCGCCGTCGCCGTCTGTGTCGGCGAGATCGGGATCGGCGCCGAACTCCGCCTCGTCCGCGTCCGCGAGGCCGTCGCCGTCGCTGTCGGGGCGCAGGCCGTCGGCGGTGGGCAGGGCGCTGCGGTTGGCGATGACCAGGCGCTTCACGCGCAGGGCGTTCTGTCGGTCGAAGAGCCGCAGGGGGGCGACGTCGACCGCCCCCGCCGCGCCGAAGCGCACATACCGGCCGCCCCCGGCGAAGGCGAGCTGGCGGTGATTCTCGGCCACCTGATCGTCGGCCGTGGCGTCGCCCGAGGCCGCGAGGTGCATCGCGTGGAGTTGGAAGCCGGCCGCGCCGGCGCCGACGACGGTGTCCCGCAGGGCCTCCACGCGCGCGACGTCGAGTTGGCGTTGGCAGGGCACCGACGGGCCGTCGTTTCCCTCGGGGCAGCGGTCGTCGCCCGGGGCGCAGCAGGCCGAGAGGTTGGCCTGGGGCACGTTGGGGCCGGCGTTCACGAGGACGACGACGTACTGCGTGGTGGCGGTGAGGCCGCGCGGGCGAGCGGCGAGATCGTCCTCGATGACGGCGCGGGCCGCGCGCAGGCCGTCCGCATAGTCGCGGCAGGTGTCCGCGCCCAGGCAGGCGCCGGGGAGCGAGAGGCGGGTCAGGGCGTTGAGCAGCTCGCCGGGGTTGCGGGTGAAGGCGCCGGGGCGCACTGGATCCTCCACCAGGGGGGCGAGGCGCGCGGCGCGGCCGGCGTAACCCACGATGGCGAAAGCATATTCTGGGCGCGTGAGGGCGGACTGCACGAAGCGGCCGAGCACGTCGATGCGGGTGCCGCCGGGATCGAAGTCGGCGAAGAGCGGCCCGGCGGCCTGATCGACGACGAGGACGACGCGGGCGGGGAAGCGGGCGGTCTCGGGGTCGTCGCTGCAGGCGCGGCCGGTCAGGGCGACGCGGTCGGCCTCGATGGGCGGGGCGTCGCGGGAGTAGAGGCCCGCGTCGGTGCAGGCGCCCAGCGGCGCCGCGATCAGCATCCAGGCCCAGAGAGGGACCGTCGTGGCCCGCGCGGCCGCCTTCATGGCGCGCACGCCGTCCGGCAGGCCGCCGCGTCGCCCCGCTCGGGCACCAGCACGCACGCGCCGCTTCGGCAGGTCTGCCCCAGCGGACAGGTGACGCCGAGGCACGCGACGGTGAGGGGAAGCAGCACCGCCACATCGCCGGCGCCAGCGGGCGCCCGGACCTCGGCGGCGACCACCTGCACGCCCGCCCGCAGCCCGATCACCTCGACCCAACCGCGACCCTTCGGTAGCGGGAGCGAGAGGCCGCGGCGCACGGGGACGCCGTCCGAGGAGCACACCGGACCCGCGTCCGCCAGCCCGCCGTCCCCGACCCCGCCGTCCCCGACCCCGGCGTCGACGACGCCCAGGTCGACCGGCCCTGCGTCACTCACTGACCCATCAGGCACACCCATATCGGATGTATCTGGTGTGACTGTTCGCGGGCCGGGCGGCACCAGCTCGACGATGCCCGCATAAGTCTCCGTCCGGTCCTCGTCGCGCACCGTGACGCGCAGCGTGTCGACGTCGTCCGGCGCCCGCAGATCGCCGCAGACCGAGACCCGCAGCAAGGGCGAATTCTCTTTGCAGGACAAGGCCGGGAGCGCCATCGCGATCACCAGCGCCGCGCCGACCGGCAGGAGGGGTGAGCACCGCACGCCGCGAAGTCTACAGCACCGCGCGATTTGGAGCGCGGAGGGCAACGCCGCTATCGTCGACAATTGCGCGCTGCGGCCTGGGGCTTGGCGCGTCGACTTGCGCTTTCTGAGGAGAAGACCGATGGCGTACCGCTGGCTCGTCGCGATGACCGCGGCCTGTTTGATGCCGACGGGCGCCTTCGCCCAGGACGCGGGCACCGACCCGCCCTTCGAGTGCGACGACAACTTCGGCCAGTGCGGCACGCCCAACATGAGCGGCGGCGGCGGCGGGGGTGGCGGCGGCGGCAGCATCCTCATCAACAACACCGACCTGGGCGACACCTACCAGCACGCCGACGACTACGACGACGACGGCATCGAGGACCCCTTCGACAACTGCCCGCGCCTGCGCAACGTCGACCAGCTCGACGGCGACGGGGACGGCTTCGGCGACCACTGCGACAACTGCCTCGCGACGGGCAACAGCGATCAGCTCGACCTCGACGGCGACGGCTTCGGCGACATGTGCGACGACGACCGTGACGGCGACGATGTGCCCAACCGGGACGACAACTGCGACGGCGTCCCCAACCCGGTGATCGATGGCCTTCAGTTGGACCTCGACGGCGACGGGGACGGCGACGCCTGCGACCCCGACGTGGACGGAGACAGCCGCCCCAACCTCGAGGATCCCTGCCCGCTGAACCCGGACATCGACGTCCCCGACGCGTTGCAGCGGGCCGCGTGCTTCCCCGACGACGATGGCGACGGCGTGGGCAACTTCGATCCGCTGCGCCCCGACAACTGCATGAAGGTGCACAACCCGGATCAGGCCGACTTCGACGGCGACGGCATCGGCGACGCTTGCGATCCCGACGGGGACGATGACGGGATCCCCGACCTGCGCGACAACTGCCGCCTCATGCCCAACGCCGAGCAGGTGGACCTCGACCGCGACGGCCTGGGCGACGCCTGCGACGCGCGCTTCTGCTTCACCGTCTTCGGGGACGTGCGCAACTGCTTGGATCCATTGGATTCGTGGCGCCTGTACTCGCCCAACCTGATCGCGCGCACCGGCGAGCCCGTGCGGCTGCGGCTGTGGGCCAACCGCCGTGGCCAGGCCATGCGCTACACGTGGTCGGTGACCAAGCGGCCCGAGGGGTCGAAGGCCACCGTGCAGCACGCGGCGGGCGCGGTCGCCGAGTCCTCGCCCTTCGAGTACATCTACCGCGACGGCGAGGAGCCCATGCTCGTGCCCGACCGCCCGGGCACCTACACCGTGCGGGTGCACGCGACGACGGTCTTCGAGGACGAGGTCAGCCGCAAGATCGAGGCGGTGACCGAGTACACCTCGACGTTGGTGGTCGAGGGTGAGCCCAAGGCCGACGTCGGCGGATGCTCGGCGCGGCCGGGACAGCGCGCGCCGGCCGGGTTGGCGATGCTGGCGTTGCTGGGGCTCGGGGTCGTGAGGCGGCGGCGGCGCTGACCGGCTCAGCCCGGGGGGTTGAGCGTCCGCCCCGCGGCTCAGTCGGGCGGACCCATCACGCGCACCCCGGCAGTGCTCGGAAAGTCTCGGTCGTGGGTCACCAAGGCATCGCAGCACTCGCTGATGGCGGTCGCCAGCTGAATCGCGTCCGGCAGACGCAGGCCGTGTTCGGCGCGCAGGCGGGCGGCGAGCATCGCGAGGTCGCCGTCGAGGGCGCGCAGGGACCAGCCGGGGGCGGCGGTCAGCGCGAGGCGGTAGCGCTCGGCGAGGCCTTGGCGGCCGCGCTTCAGGGGGCCGCCGACCACCTCGGCCACCGTGACCGGCGTGACGATGGCGCGGATGTCACCCTCGGCGATGCGCTCGAAGAGGCCGGCGAAGCGGTCGGCCAGCGGGTGACCCTCGAGGACGTAGATGATGGGGGCCGTGTCGAGCAGCACCCGCGCGCCATCGGGCAGCGCGGACCAGTCGATCAGGTCCACCCGTCGCGCTCCGCGGCCACGGTGGCCGACGGATCCTCACCCCAAAGGCCGCGACCCGAGCCCCGCAGCGCCAGCAACGAGGCCCCGGGGCGCGGCGGCGGCAGGAGCTCGACCGGGATGATGGCCGCGCAGGATCGACCGCGCCGCGTGATGAGCGTCGTCTCGCCGCGCTGCGCTCGTTCGAGGAGCGCGGGCAGGGTCTGCCGAGCCTCTTCGGCGCCGCACGTGTGGGCCGCCATGTGCACCTCCGAGGTGAACCGTACAGACCGTACGCATGGATCGCAACCGAAGAGCCGCTGACCGTCGCGAGGGATCCGGGAGCCAACGCCTGGGGCTCACCCGAGTGGGCGGCCCAACGTGTTGCCGGTCCTGCCTCGCCGGCCTACGATGCGCCGACACCGAAGGCGTACCTCGATGGAACTGCACTGCCGTCGCTGCCCGCACCAGGCGGAGAGCGGCTCTCCCGGCGAACGCTGCCCCGCGGACGGCAGTGTCCTGGTGACGCCGCGCGCGCTCGACGAGGCGCCCCACGACCAACTGCTCGGCACCCTGCTGGCTGAACGCTTCGCCGTCTTCGACATCATCGGACGCGGCGGCTTCGGCGTGGTCTACCGGGCGCGGCAGCTGCCGCTCGGCCGCGACGTCGCCATCAAGACGATCCACCCGGGGCTCCTGGCGGGCGCAGGGCACCTCGACGCGCGGGCTCGCTTCTTCCAGGAGGCGCAGTTGCTCGCTCAGCTCGACGGACCGAGCGTCGTCACGGTCTTCGACTTCGGCGAAGGGGAGCAGGGTCTCCTCTACATGGTGCTGGAGTATGTGGACGCGCCCACGCTGCGCCGAGCCCTCGACGAGGCAGTCCGGCTCGCTCCGCGGCGCGCCGTGGCCGTCACCCGGAGCATCCTGTCGGCCTTGAGGCGTCCCCACGCGCGGGGCATGGTGCACCGCGATCTCAAGCCGGCGAACGTCTTCGTGGTGGTCGACGAGGAGGGCCGCGAGGCGGTCAAGCTCATCGACTTCGGCATCGCCAAGGTGCTGCAAGCCGACGACCCGGCCAGCGCGCCGCGCACGGGCACCGGCATGGCCCTCGGCACGCCGCGCTACATGGCCCCCGAGCAGTTCACCGCCGATGGGCGCGTGAGCCCCCGCACCGATCTCTACGCCGTCGGCGTGATGCTCTACGAGATGCTCGCGGGGGCGGCCCCGTTCACCGGCGGCAGCGGGGAGATCGCGGTCGCCCACTTGCGCGATCCCGTGCCTCCGCTCCGCGTGCCGGGCGTCGGACCGGCGCTCGAAGCGGTCGTCCTGCGCGCGCTCGCGAAGGAGCCGTCTGCGCGATACGACGGCGCCGAGGCCAT
>CALBMW010000270.1 GCA_937896275.1 uncultured Myxococcales bacterium | reverse complement strand
ACCCAGGCGACACGGGCGACACCGTATCGAGATCCGACTACAACAAGGTCCAGGAACAGCTGCGCAAGTTGAAGGCGGACCACAGCACCAAGCTCGGGGAGTACGCGGATCTGAGCTCGAAGTACCAGAACCTATCTGCCCTCGCGGCCGGACTCCAGCAGCACTCCCAGGAGCGCGACAGCCTCGTGATGCAGATCCGCGACTTGAAGAAGGCCGCGGGCGGCGACATCACCGATCTCCAGCGACGGGCAGCCGAGGCCGACGATTGGCGATCGAAGTACGAGGCGCTTTCCACGACCCAGCCCATCGACCTGATGCTGGCGTCTGCCGGGGTGGATGAGCCCGCAGTGCGCGACCTCGTGCGCAAGGCATACGAGAGCCTCGACGAGGAGGGCAAGCCCGCGTTCGAGCTGTGGTGGTCCGAGTTCCGCGCGAGCCCCCCGAAGTACCTCGCGCCGTACCTGGGCGCCACCACCAACGTACCAGCACAGGAGACCGCCCCCGCCGTTGCAGCGGCCCCGCTGGCCCCGCAAGCCCCCGCCGCGCCCGTGGCCACGGCACCGGCCCCCGGCAACGAGGGCGCCGCACCGCCTCCGCCGCTGGCCGTGTCGGGAGACCTGCGAGACGTGGCCAACTTCAAGTCGGCCGCCACCACCCCGGAGCAGCGGAAGGCCGACTGGGAAGCCTACCGCGCCGAGGCGATCAAGAATCTGTAGATCCTCGCTTGACACGTCCGTTGCAGCGTGAAACCCTGACAGTGCAGTTTGACATGATCGCCCCCGTGCTGGGATGCACGTAAAAGAAACTCAGGGGTCAAATCAGCCCACCGATTCACTGGCGTAACCAGATGCAGGGCTCCAAAAGGGGCACAAGGCATCTGAAATGGCCAACGAAGTTTCACAGGCAGGAAAAGCCGCAGATCTCGGACTCGCCGCGATTCTCAACCGGGACATCTGGGAGATGATCGCCGACAAGCAGGATCTGCGTCACACCGTGATGTACACCTCCGACCCGTCGGGCACCGGCTCGGCCGTGGTCAAGATCCCGCAGGTCACCTTCGACGAGGTCATGTCGGCCCCCACCGAGGCCGGCGCGCTGTCGAACTCGACCCTGGGCACCAGCAACGCCACCGTGACCGTGGCCCGCCAGGCGCTGCGCTACGACACCACCGACCTGTTTCAGTTCCTCGCCCCCAACGGTGGGCTGGACATCGGCCGCCTCGGTGCCGGTATCGCGATGGCCTACGTCCGCAGGGTCTCCGCCCTGATCATGGACGCCGTGGACACCGCCACCAGCGTCGTGGGCACCAGCGGCGCCGCGATGACCGTCAACGACCTGTACGATGCGATCTTCACGCTCGAGCAGGCCGAGGTCCCCGCCGGCCCGTACTTCTCCGCGCTGGCTTCCAAGCAGTGGACGGACCTCCAGTCCAGTATCCGCGGCGAAGGCGGAGCCAACCAATTCCAGGCCGCGACCGCCGCCATGCTGTCGATCAAGGGCCAGGGATTCCGCGGGTCGTGGCTGGGAATCGACTTCTACACCACGGCGCAGATCAACAACGACGGCACCGACTACTCCGGTGGTCTGTGGGCCATGGGCGCCATCGCCGGCACCGAGCTGAAGGTGGGCGCGCTCAAGCAGAAGATCCGCCTGACCCCGGCCCTGGAAGTCGCCACCGACGAGAGCGCCGTCTTCGTCGAGATCGACCGCACCGGCTCCACCGCTGTCAACGAGATCGTGGGCAACGGCTACACGGGCATCGCCAAGAACGAGGATGCCCGGATCGTCGAAATCAAGACCAGCATGTAAGACCGCTGGCAACACCAGACCGCCCCGGCACCCATGAGATAGAGCCGGGACCTGGAAGGACCGCACCATGGCAACGCTCAATACCCAGGCCGCCCCGGCACCAGACCTCAAGCCCCGCAGTGTGATGACGCGTGGAAGCAAGACCGAGCACGGTCTGCCGAAGCGCGGAACGTCGGGCTATGAACGCCCGTTCGACTTCACGCACCACCCGAAGCGCTGGGCCTGGTCTCCGCTTCGCGGCGGATGGTTCCCCGACCTCGGACGATTCCCACACGAGCCGGGCGCCGGGGACGTGGCCGGGGGGCCGAAGGGCGAGGCCATCCTGGACGGTGGCGAGCAGCGACTGCGCCGCGAAGAGTGGGTCATCATCCAGCCCGACAACCCCGCTGTCGTCGAGTACTTCGCCGCGCGTCCAGTGATCCACGGCGAGACGTTCACTGGCACGTCCTACCTGCAAGAGTGGGACGTCAAGGGCGGCGGCAAGTGCTACAAGACCGCCTTCGACAAGCCGGTTCCCATCGGCAACGACACCAACTGGATCAAGGATGAGCCGGCCTACAACGCGTTTCTGGCGTTCCTCGTCAAGCGCGGCCAGGTCTGCGCGTTCAACCCGGTGTTGAAGCGCAGCTACGTGCGACGCCAGGAGGACAGCGTGGCCCGCGCTCTGATGGCCGTCCAGGAAGACCCCACGGACCTCAAGCGCAGCCGCTACAAGGCCGCCAGGATCAAGCTGGCCGAGATGCGCGGCGAGGACCGAAACATGGCGCTGGCCGACATCGCCGAGACGTCGGGCAACATCGTCATGCAGCACGCAGGCGCACAGCAGGCCGCCCCCGTGGCCAGCGGCGCTGACCAGCTGGCGATGCTCAAGATGCAACAGCAGATGGCCAACATACACGCCGAGCTGGTCGAAATGAAGAAGACCTCGGCAACTGCCGAGAAACCGAAGAGGAAGCCCGCCAGGCGCAAGCCCGGCAGGCCCGCGAAGGTCGATACCGATGGGTGAGCGACGCGAGAAGCGAGCGGCACTCGAGGCCATGAAAGCCCGCCTGCGAAAGGCTGGCCATAGCACCGAGACCGCCGAGAAGATCGCGAAGGATGCAGCCCAGAGGTCCGACCGCCGAACGAAAAACTGAATCAAGGTCCGCCCGCGAGAGTGGGCCGCTATCCAGGAGGTAGCCGACCATGGGTTCCCCACCGACCAAAGTTCCGAGTCCCAGCACGTGGCAGCCTGGCGGGCTGCAGAATGCCGCCGCCTTCCGCGAGATCGTCATCTCGCCGAGCGCCGATCCCAACGACCTCGCCACGGCGACGTCGCTTACCAGCGGCACCGGAGTGCCAACCCACACGCGTGGTGACGGGTCCGAATACTGGGACAACACCACAGGATACAAGTACCGCCGCGCGAGTGGAGTGTGGGTCGTGGACTCCGGCGGCGGGATCGAGATCGTCGCCAACGCGTCCGGCGCCCCGATGGTCAAGGGCGCGCTGGTCTATCCGTCGAGCCACGACGGGACCAACTGGGTCGTGACCCTGGCCACCAACGTGGACGTGGACAGCCGAGCGGTGTGGGTCCTCACCGAGGCCATCGCAGACGGCACGACCGGGGCCGCTGCCGGCGTCGCCACCATCACCGGGCTCAACACGAGCGCGTACTCCCTCGCTGGCGTCAAGCTCTACCTGGACACTGCCGGCGCTCTCGTCGAGGCCGTCCCGACGGGCTCCACCGTCATCGTCCAGGAGTGCGCAGAGGTCAAGGTCAAGAGCGCGACGGTCGGAGAACTCTCCTACTACCCCGCGCTGGCCATGCTCCAGGGGATCGAGGTCTCCGACCTGATGGGCGTGACGGCGACCGCCGCCGAGCTGAACTACAACGACCTGACCGGCGCCGTCGGCACCGTCGAGGCCAGCAAGGCCGTCGTCGTGGACGCCAACAAGGACATCAGCGAGTTCCGGAACATCGGCGCTGCCCTGCTCACCCGCGACTCCAACAACCTGAACATCTCGACCACGACCACGGGGTCTGTCGAGGTGGACGGGATCGACGGCGTGGCTGTCGAGTCGTCCAGCGGCCCGATCTCCATCGGCGCCGACGCAGCCGCCGAGGCCGTCAACATCGCGACCGGCGCTGCCGCTCGCGTGATCACCGTCGGCAACGCTGCCAGCGCAAGCCTGGCCATGGAAGCCGGCGTGGGCGGCGCGACCCTCAACGCCGACACGACCATCGCCCTGGATGCCGGTGGAGCCCTCGCGGGTGCCATCGTCATCGACGCCAGCAACGCGGCCGGCGGGATCGACATCGACGCGGGCACCGGCGGGATCGCCATCGACACGGACGGCGTCCTGTCCCTGGCCGGTGTCGGCAACAGCGACGTCACGGTGGACGCCGGCGACATGAACCTGGCGACCACGACAACCGGCTCCATCGAGCTGGACGGCGTGGACGGCGTCAACATCGAGTCCAGCGCGGGCGTCATTCGCATCGGTGCGGACAACGTCGCGCAGAACGTGGCCATCGCATCGGCAGGTGCTCGCATCGTCAGCGTGGGCAACGCGGCGGCCGCCTCGCTCACCCTCGACGGTGGCGTGGACGCGGTCACCATCAACGCCGACACCCACGTGGACATCACGGCCGAGGTCAAGTTCAGTGCGGCCGGCGGTGCTGACCCCGCTGCCGCCCTGCTGGGAGGCGTGGGCACCTACGCAAACCCGGCGACAACCGCTGTCGCTGGCTCCAACATGTTCGAGTTCAGGACGCAGACCACGGCGACCGCCGACGACTTCCGCGGCTTCCGGCTCGACGCGGACTTCGCTGGCATCGGCGTCAGTGGCGACGCCATCCGCGGCCGTGGTCTCGTGACCGCCGCCGGCACAGCCGGCACCGTGGACGGTGGCGCCTTCACCCTGGAGTACAACGGCGGACAGGTCGCCGGACAGGGCACCGGCCTCCGCGGCAACCTGGTCCTCCCCAACGCCGCCCTGGCGGGTGGCACGGTGTACGGGACCATCGCGGAGATCTACGCGGGTGGTGCCAACTCCGACGCAGGCGGGGCGACCAAGCACGCCATCCTCGGCATCCTCTCGACGGGCGACGGGGCGGGCGCAGACCGCACCATGAACGCCATCGAGATCCTCGGCAACACCGACGGCAGCGGCTACATGATCTACAGCCACGACCACGCGCCCGGCAACGCCGCCGGGTCTGCGCGCTGCCTCATCAACGGCGCCGTGCGCTTCCTCAAGTTCTGGGCGGCCGAGTGATGCCTGACGCGACGATCAACGTGGATACCGTGGAGACCATGCTAGCCCAGTATCGCACCTCGCTCGCCGAGCACAGGCAGGCCAAGGCGCGGCACGAGGCCGGCGTCCTCCATGAGTCCACGCAGATCGACGCGCACATGGGAGCTATCCAGGCGTTGGAGGCTCTGCTACCCATCCCCACGATCGAAGAGGTCGTGGGGGCCATGGGCGGCACTGTCGAGGCTATCGAGTGAGTCTATCCCGGGCTGGGGGGGCGGACGAAAGCCCCTCTCTTCCCCCCTGGCCCTGGGGTTTTGAAAGGACGCGATGACCGTTGAGACACGATACTCGGCCCGCTTCCGCCTGATGGATCTCCTCGTTCGCGGAGAGGACAACACCATCTCGTGTCCCGTCTACTACGACGGTGGCTTGGTGGTGCCGACGCTGGCCGCGTCCGTGGTCACAGTCACCGATCCCGATGGCACCGCGCTCGTGTCCGCACAGGCCGTCACCATCACCGACGGGGTCTCGTCCTTCACCATCCTCGCCGCGTCGCTGCCCTCGACGACCGATCCGAAGATGGGATACGCGGTCCGCTGGACGCTGCAGATCGAGGGCAAGCCGTACCACTTCCGCAACACAGCGGCCGTCGTGCTGTCGCGCTTCTACAACCCGGTCGATGAGACCGACTTGACGGACATCCACAGTGACCTCCGGGCCTACCTGGACAAGGGCAGCCAGCGCAGCTTTCAGCCGTTTTTGGACGACGCCCTGTTCGACGCCGAACGGCGTCTACTGCGCAACGGAAAGCGGCCGTGGTTGGTGCTGGATTCGTGGGGCCTGTACGACGTCATCCGCACCAAGGCGCTGGAACGCATCTTCCGTTCGTTCCAGACCTCGACGAGCACGGACCAGAAGTACGGCAAGCTGGCGGACCAGTACGCCGCGGATTACGAGAAGGCTTGGCAGGTGCTCGACCTCAACCTGGACTATGACCAGGACGACCTACCCTCCCCCGGTGACAGCGATCACCAGGCCGGCGAACCTCCCATGTTCCTGGGCCGCGTGGCCCCGAGCTGGTACTCGTGACCGACACCACCTACAGGGAGCTTCGCGCTGGCATCACCGATGCCGTGACGTCCGTGGGCAACGGGCTCACCTACAGCTCCCGCGTGCTGTTGCTCGAACAGGCCCCCGACCCGCTGCTGGGGTCCAAGCTGTTCACCGTGGACTGGCCCCAGGACCGCAACACGGCCAAGAACCGCGGCAAGGTTCGGCTCCGCATGGGCGCCCGCGTCCAGATCCGCATGGCCCACCGCGTGGACCTCGATGACCAGGTGGCCACGCAAGACGAGCGGGACGACGACGCGCAAGCCACGATCGCCGCGCTGGCCGACTACAGCTACAGCCCGCTGGGCGTGATCCGGCTCAAGTACGAATCGGGCCAGCGGATCGCGCACATCTCCGGCGAGTGGCTGTTCACAGATCTCTACTTCGACGCCGAGCTGGACCAGTCGATCGTGAGGGAGCGCTGATGGCCGCCGTTGAGCTACAGCCGTTCGACCTGACCCGCGAGGTGGACCAACTGATCCGCGAGATGGTCATCGGGTCCCAGCGTGTGAGCCAAGAGACGGCCGTGGAGACGGATGCGCCGGCCCTGGGGGCTCTGCTGTCCACGGCTGGCGCGCTGGCCGCTGTGTCACGTCTCAAGCCCGCCGTGGACGAAGGCGACCGCATGACCCCGGCCGAGATCATGGAGGCGCAAGACGCCGAGTTCGAGCGCGAGCGACGCAAGACCACCAAGCGGTTCCTGTTGAGGAGCGGCCTCTGATGCCCATCACAGGCAAAGGCGGACGCCCCGTGTCGAGTCTGTCGGTCGAGGACCGCATCCAGCAGCTCGGCACCGAGGCTATGGTGGACCTGCGGCGAGTCCTCTTCGACTACGCCCGCAACACCGTCGAGCCCGTGATCAAGCGCGACTGGCTCAACCCGTCCAACGCAGGCCCACAGGGCGACGGGAGCCCGTCAGAGTCCATCGGTAAGTCGAGCGGTGGCTGGTATGCCGCGCTCGAGCCCGGGGTCAAGACACTCGCGGTCAACATGTTCAACGACGTGGACTATGCCCAGTACGTCCACAGGGCAGGCGGCGACGCTGGCCCCCCCGGCGACGAAATGATCATCGCCCAGAAGACACTCAACGACGAGATGCCCGGCGTCCTTCCAGAGTTGGAAGCCGTGCTATCCGAACACCTGAGACGGATCGGCGAAGCGTCGGTCTAGGAGGATACCCAATGCCCGAAAGCACCACGATCAAGGTCGTTCGTGACGGCACGCTGACGCTGTCCGACTTCGGAGGTGGCAACACCTACGAGATCGCCTACGAGGGCGGCAACCTGGTGGCCAACCACCCCGGCGAGGTCGTCAACAACTTCCTCGACCGCAACCGGATCGGGCCCACGCCGTCCCTGCGATTCGGCGCCGATCAGCCGATGTCGTTGAGCTTCACCGCGAACCTTCGCGACATCACCGACGCCGCGTGGACCACGCTCCCCGAGTTCCTGCTGCGCACTGGCAACGTGGGCACCAACTGGGTCTCGACCCTGGGAGCCACCGCGGAAGTGCCCGTCTACACGATGACCTGGGACACCGAGGGCACCAGCCACGGCGACCCGACCGACCACCAGGTGGTCTACCCGTACTGCTACCTCAGCGGCACGATCTCCGAGGGCGACCCCAGCACCATCGCCATCACCATCACCAGCTACGCGGTCCGCCCGTCGAGCGCGACCTGATAGGAGTCTGACATGGCTGACGTATTGACGACCTCGATTCTCGCGCGCATCCAGGGCACCCGAAAGGTGGACATGGGAGTGGGCACGCAGCTCTATCCCGCCACCGTCGAGGAAAACCTCGCGTGGCCCGACGGCACGGCAGTGAGCAAGGCGAACGAGATGTGGACCGACGACGCGGGCAGCGTCGCCGCCGCCGCTCACGTCAATCTGGACCTGTTCGCGGCTGTCCAGGTGGACGCCGCTGGCGCGACCACGGGCCGGACCGTGAGCTTCGCCAAGGTCAAGGCGCTGTTCATCCGCAACACCAGCGCGGCCAACTACATCAAGATCGGTGGCGGAACCGACGGGACCGGAGTGGCTGCCGACGCGTGGATCGACGCCGTGGGGACCGAGGGCTGGCTGGCCGACGACTCGGACTTCATCCACCTCCCGGCCGGCGGTTGCCTGCTCCTGGAGTTCCCCTCTGGCGTGACCGTCAGCAACGGGACCTCGCACATCCTCCACCTCGGTGGAATCACCAGCACGCAGACCTACGAGATCATCGTCATCGGTCTGACCGCGTAGGAGGCACCATGAAGCACGGACTCCACGACGACACCGCAGCGGCCGAGGCTGCCTATCACGTCCT
>CALBMW010000269.1 GCA_937896275.1 uncultured Myxococcales bacterium | reverse complement strand
CCGCCGGCCGACGGGCCAGGAGCGCGGCCTCCGCACCGATCGCGCGCTCGGTGTCGTCCTCGTCGGGACCCGGCACGCCGAAGGCCGCGAGCAGCCCGCGGCCCGCCGTGCGCTCGGCGCGGGCGCCGGCGCGCACCAGCACATCCTCGAAGACCGGCAGCACGTGCTCCACGAAGGCGTCCACGTGCTCCGCGTCGAGCACGAAGCCCGGCAGAGCCTCGATTTGCACGGCCAGCCCCAGCAGGGTCACGGGCCGACGCTCTCCCGGGCGCAGGCGGTCGGGCGAGAGGGTCGGCGGCGCCGCCGGGACCAGGGCAGCCAGCCGCGCGCGCAGCCCGGCGATGTCGTCGCGACCGAGGGTGCGCGCCGGCATCGCCACCGCCGCCTCGCGGAGCGTGCGGGGCGCGGGCGAGAAGAGGGTGTCCTCGAGGCCGGTGGCCGAGGAGACCACGCCCTCGGCGGGGCGCGCCGTCCCGTCGTCGCCGGGCTGTCGGTAGAGGGCGCCACGGGCCTCGGCGAAGGGCTCGAGCGCCCGCGCGAAGCTCGCGGCGTCCTGCCATCGTTCCTTGGGCTCGATGCGCAGCGCCCGATCGATCACGGCCGCCAGCTCGAGCGGTACCTCGGGCGCGACGCCGGTCAGCGGGCGCGGCGGCGTCCGGTTGTTGAGCGCCGCTAGGTAGGCCAGCGGTCCCACGGGCCCCCACGGTCGGGCGCCCGGCCCGGCGAGCGCCTCGTAGAGCACCACCCCCGCGGCGAACACGTCGGTCCAGGCGCCCACGGACAGCGCCGGATCCGACTGCTCGAGCGCCATGTAGAGCGGCGTGCCCATGACCTCGCCGGGGCGCGTCGAGGTGTCGGCGTCGAAGTGCGCCACGCCGAAGTCGAGCAGCTTGGGCACCTCGCCGTACATCTCACTGCGCGCGAGGAAGATATTCTGGGGCTTGATGTCGCGGTGCACGATCCCCAGCCGGTGCACACGGTCCAGCACCTCGAGGATCTCGAGCATCACGCGGGCGCCATAACGTACGGTCAGCTTGCCCCGAGAGAGGCGCTGCGACAGGTCCTCGCCGTCGAGCAGCTCCATCACCATGTAGGGCGTGTTGTCCGGCAGCCTCGCCTGATCGAAAATCTGAGGCAGCCGCTCGTCACGGATACGGCTCGTGGCGAGCGCCTCTTTGAAGAAGCGATCAACGATCGACTTGTCGTGAGCCAGTTCGGGGCGGATCGTCTTGATCGCGACCCGACTGCCGAGGATTGGATGGACGGCTTCGTAGATCATGCCCATGCCGCCCGCGCTCAGGAGGCGAGTGACCGGAAACTTGCCGATCAGGGCGCCGGGGGCGAGCACGTTCAAGGCGGAAGCGCGTCCATCCGAGAGCTGGAGACGGGCTCAAACTACCAGATTCGGACGAGCTTGACATGACGCTACGGGTCTCTTCGGAAACGCTGACGCAGGTTGCAGACCGCTGCGAGACCGACCTCGTGGGCTGGCGCGTGGCCCGCTTGCGCGAGGCCCTCGCGGGCGCACCGCTGGCGGTCGTGGCGACGGGAAGCACCCAGGCGGCGGCGCTGCTGTGGGCGCGGCTGCACGAGGAGACGGGTCACCCGGCCTGGGCGGCGACGCCGCATGACTTCGTGGAGCGCCCGCTGCCGCCCGGCACGCGGGTGCTGCTGCTGTCCAGCTCGGGCCGGCACCACGACATGCTGCGCGCGGCGCGGCACGCGGTGCGCCGAGCGCCCGCGGTTCACGCCGCGGTCTGCGCGCACCGGCCGCCGCTGATCGACCTGCTCCGCGACGCCGGCGAGCAGAACGGCGTCATCCAGCTGACCGGCCCCGATGCGGGACAGGACGGCTTCCTGCCGCTGCACGCGCTCGTACCGATGATCGTGCTGGCCGCCCGCGTCGGGGGCGTGCCCGGGTTGCTGGGGCCCGTCTTCGAGGGCGCGCGCCCGGCCTCGGTCCCCGCCGCACCGCCGCGCGACGTCGTGGCCTTGGGCGCTGGCCTCGCCTCCCCCGCCGCGTCCGACTTCGCGGCCAAGGTGCGTGAGAGCGGCCTGGCGCCGGCGACCTTCGCCGATCCCCGCGACTTCGCGCACGGCGCCTGGATGGCCGCCGATCCCAAGCGCACCTGGCTGGTGGTCTTCGGGATGCCCGATCAGCGTCCGTACCTCGACCGGCTGCTGGCCG